>JALSTO010000170.1 GCA_026983685.1 Aquificaceae bacterium
AGGCCTTAGGATATTCGGACCGTCAAAGGAAGCCTCCCGGCTTGAGGGGAGCAAAGCCTTCGCAAAGAGCTTCATGGAGAAATATGAGGTGCCCACAGCGCGATACAGGGTCTTTGAAGACTTCTCCGAAGCGATCAAGTATGTTAAAGACGTGGGAGCACCGATAGTTGTTAAGGCGGACGGCTTAGCCTCAGGCAAGGGGGCTGTAGTTTGCTCCTCCGAAGAGGAAGCTATCCAGACGATAGTTAGCTTCATGAAAGAGGGAATACTCGGAGAGGCTGGAAAGAGGGTAGTCATAGAGGAGTTCCTTGAAGGAGAGGAAGCCTCCTACATAGTGATGGTGAACGGAGAGAAGTATGTTCCCCTGCCCACCTCTCAGGACCACAAGAGACTCCTTGACGGAGATAAGGGTCCGAACACGGGCGGTATGGGAGCTTACTCACCCACACCCGTAATAGACAGCGAGATGGAGAGAAGGATAAGGGAAGAGGTCATAGAGAGAACCCTTAAAGGTCTTGCCTCCGAAGGGATATACTACAGAGGATTTCTCTATGCGGGTCTCATGATAACCTCCGATGGACCGAGGGTTCTTGAGTTCAACGTCAGGCTCGGAGACCCAGAGGCACAGCCCATTCTCATGAGGGTGGAGGGAGACTTCCTGAAAGCCCTCCTTGATTTCTATGAGGGGAAGGAAGTAAACCTGAGCGAAGACCCGAGATGGACACTTGATGTCGTGATAGCCTCAAGGGGCTATCCAAAAAAGCCCGAGAAGGGAAAGGTTATAGAAGGGCTTGAATCCGCTGAAAAGCTTGAGGATGTGGTTGTCTTCCACGCGGGAACCGACATTAGGGAAGGAAAGGTGGTTACCAACGGTGGGAGGGTTCTAAACGTCTGTGCCTACGGGAGCACCCTCAGAGAGGCGAAAGAAAGGGCATACAATGCGGTTGAAAAAATTCACTTTGAGGGCATGCATTACAGGAAGGATATAGGGGATAAAGCCTTCAGGTATCTTGACCGATGATCCTTCTTTCATAGATCTTGAAGAGGGTAAAGAGGGTTGTGAAGATTATAGGTCCCAGGAAAAGACCTATAAAGCCGAACTTTAAAAGGCCACCTATGGTAGAGAAGAAAAGGACAACGTAGGGCATCTCTATGCCCCTTTTTATTATCAACGGGCGGACGAGGTTGTCCATACTTGAGATTATGAGCATGCCCCATACACCCAGAAACACCGCCTGCCATGTTCCAAGCTGGAAGAAGCTGTAAACCGCGAGGGGAAACCATACCGCGGAAGCTCCGAAGGGAGGGATGAAAGCAGCGAAGAAGGTCAGGGCGCTCCAGAAAAGGGCAAACTTCAAACCTACTATGGAGTAAGCGACTAGTGAAAAGAGAGCCTGCAGGAGGGCTGTTCCTATTGAGCCGTAAACAACAGCGAGGACCGTCCTGTAAATTGTGCTCAGAATACTGCTGAGGTCTTCATCCTGCATTGGAACGAGCTTCTCAATACGCCTGAGGATACCGGGACCGTCTCTAAGTATGAAGAAGAAGGTTATCAGGAAAACGAAAATGTAAAAGAGGTTTCTCCCCGCGGTAAAGGCTAAGTGTCCTATCCTATCTCCCATAAACTTGAGAAGTCTGTTCAGGGACTCAGCCACGACATTTCTCACCTCTTCCCTCTTTAGGAAGTCAATCACGGGGGATATGTCTTTAATATGCCCCTTTACAAAGGGAAGTGTCTGTAAAAACTCAAGCACATCCCTGTAGCTGTGGCTCTGGAAGTAAAGCACGAGCCTCTGGGTTATATCAACTACCTGCTGGAGCAGGAGGACGCTCACTACACTCATGGGGACTATCAGGAAGAGGAAGACTATAAGGCTCATCAGTAAGGCGGAGAGTGTCCTGCTTCTTACAGCCCTCTCTATGGAGCTGTGCACTGGGTAGAGAACTATGCCTATGACTATAGCCCACATTATGGGAACCGCAAAGGGTAGGAGCATGAGAAGGGATGCGGATATGAAGAATATTACGAGGAGCAAGAAGAAGTAAAAGTAAATACGCTCCCTCTCCATCCTCTCATAGTCTATACTAAAAGGTAACTCACGGGTAACACAGGGTTATTATATTCACAGTTGCTATGAAGTATCTGCTAATAGTACTGCTCACAGCTTTTCTTTCCTTAGCCTCCGACATAGAGATGGAAATAAGGACGCTGATAGAGGAGGTTAAGAAAGCACCTCCCGAGGAGAGATACAAAGTCATGAACAGACTCAAGCTCAAGCTCAGGGAGCTGAGCACCAGAGAGAGGGAGGAAGCTATAAAGAGGGTTTATATGGAGCTGAAAGGGGAGAGACACCGGGAGAAGCATGAGCTCCATGAGGAAAAGGTAGAGGAGAGACACGAGAGGCACGAAGAGAAGATGGAGAAAATAGAGGAAAGGATGGAGATGGAACATGAGGAGAAGGAGGGTATGGAAAGGGGTATGGGAGAA
>JALSTO010000171.1 GCA_026983685.1 Aquificaceae bacterium
GGTAGCAGGTCTCGTCCTCGCCCTGCTCCTTATTTTCGGTCTCCTGAGACTCCTGAGAAAGAGAGAGGTTCCAGCTCCCGTCCCAGCTGGAGCACCGCCTTCGGAGGAGGTATCCCCAATAGCTGGAGCTGATGTCCTCAGAGAGAGGGCAAGAGAGCTTGAGATAGTGAAGACGGTTACAGAGGTTGCGAGGAAGGAACCCAAAAAGGTTGCAGCTCTCCTCAAGCTTTGGCTCAGAGAAGAGTGATCACCTGTTCCTCTTTATAGCAACCTCGTTTACATCAATAGGATATTCGTTGCTGAAGCAGGCATCGCAGAAGTTCTCTCTATCAGAGACACACCTCTTCAATCCCTCAAGGGACAGGTACTTAAGGCTATCAACCCCTATGAACTTCCCTATCTCTTCCAGGTCCATCTGATTGGCTATGAGCTCCTCCCTGGTGGGCGTGTCTATGCCATAGTAGCAGGGTCCCACGACGGGGGGTGAGGCTATCCTCATATGTATCTCCCTGACTCCCGCACGCTTGAGCATGTTCACTATTCTCTTTGAGGTTGTTCCCCTGACGAGGGAGTCGTCAATGACTATCACCCTTTTACCTTCAAGGACAGCCCTGTTGGGGCTCAGCTTCATAAGGACCCTCAGGTTCCTGAGCTCTTGAGTCGGTTCTATGAAGCTCCTTCCTACGTAGTGATTCCTTATAAGACCCATCTCAAAGGGAAGTCCTCTCTCCTCCGCATAGCCCAGGGCTGGAACTACACCAGAGTCCGGAACGGGAATTACAACATCCGCCTCAACATCATCCTCCCTTGCGAGCTGTCTGCCGAGCTCCTTTCTCACGGTGTAAACCCACTCCCCAAAGATAAAGCTGTCGGGTCTTGAGAAGTAAACGAACTCAAATATACACATAGCTCTCCTTGTGCCTTTGAAGGGGTAGTAGCTCCTTATCCCAGCCTCATCAACAACAACTACCTCACCCGGAGCTATCTCTCTCCAAAACTCAGCCTCAAGGATGTCAAAGGCACAGCTCTCCGAGGCAAAGAGGATGGTCTTCCCCTTCCTGCCGATACTGAGAGGTCTGAAGCCGTAGGGGTCTCTGCCGGCTACAAGCCTATTCCCAAACATCATGAGGAAGCTGTAAGCACCCTTGAGCCTTCCGAGGGTATAGAGTATCTTGGGAAGGAAGCCCTCATCTCTTGGGTGGATGCTCACCCCTTCGGGCACACTCTCCTCACCGCTCTCAAGCAAAGCTAAGAACAGCTCCGTATCGGAGCTGTATCTGAACTCTACCCCCTTCTCCTCAAGCTCGGTCCTGAGGTTCACGTAGTTGATTATGTTCCCGTTGTGAACCACAGCCACCTCCCCGAGGGGTGTTTCCTTTACTATGGGCTGGGCATTGGTCGCTCCCGAATCTCCGGCGGTTGAGTACCTCACATGGGCTATCGCAACATTGCCGGAGAGCTGACTAAGGTCCTCCCTGCTTATAGACTCAAGAACCCTGCCTGCTCTCCTTACCGTTCTCACCCTCTCGCCGTCCCAGGAGCTTATACCTACACTCTCCTGTCCCCTATGCTGAAGGGAGTATATCTGCAGGAAGGCGTACTGAGAGGCGTTAGGGTTGTTAAAGACGCCGGCAATCCCACACATAGCGAACGTATTAAATATATACGAAACTACCTCATCTGAACAGAAATACTGCTCAGCCTTCCCCTCAGATGGACCGTCCCGAGGCTTCCCTTGAAGCTCGCATCAACGTAAGTCCTGTCAGGGTTTTTGAGGTTCAGCCTGAGCCTCCCCCCTCCCCTGAGCTCCATCCCTCCGTAAAGGAGCCTTCCCTTGAAGCTCTCCCCTTCAAAATCAAGATCAGCGGAGTCAAGGTTTAAACCCCTGAGCTCAACACCTTTAGCCTTCAGTCTTCCCCATACACTCCCTTCTGAGAGCCTGATCTTCCCTTCAAGGGACCTAAAGCCCGAGATGCAGGTGGCTCTCTTAAGATGGAGCTCAAGCTCCCTTCTCCAGCGGAGCCTCAGGGCAAGGCTTCCCCCACCGCACCTGCCAGAAAGACTGATACCCAAGGGCGTGATGCTGAGGCTGAGCTTTTCCATCTGGGCAAGCCTTTCTCCTCCACGATAGAGGCTTACCCCCTCAAAGAGAACAGCAAAGGTCCTCTCCTCAACCCTCTGGGCAAGGAGGCTGAGGCCGAAGCGGGATAGCAAACTGTCAAGGACAACAGCCTTTGGTAGGGAGTAGAGCAAAAAGAGAAAGGTAAGGAAGAGAAAGAACGGAATCAGGAAGGCACTATAGATAATCGTCCTCTTCATCCTCCTGCTTTTCCTCTTCGTCTTTCTTGCGTTCCTGAATCATCTCCTTCAGCTTTTCGGACATCCTCTTGTGTTCTTCCGTTATCCTGCTGAGCTCCTCGGGTGTGGATACAACGTAGGGCGTTATGAATATAAAGAGGGTGGTCTTGTCCTCCTGCTTTGTATCCC
>JALSTO010000172.1 GCA_026983685.1 Aquificaceae bacterium
CCCTGTCCTTCTCTATGTCCTCGGGTGAACGGGTCAGTATAACCCTCTTCATGCACCCAGGCTCTCTACCCATTCCCTCATCTTGCTCAATGCTCTCTCCGCAAGGAGCTCCTTTCTCCTCCTCTTGTCTTTTACCCTCCTCTCAAGGGGAGGGAGGAGACCGAACACAGGATTCATTGGTTGGAGCTCCCCTTCTTTGGTCGTTATGTACCTGACCAGAGAACCGAGCATGGTCTCTTCCGGCGGTACCACGAGCTCTTTACCTTCTACGAGCCTTCCTGCATTTATACCAGCGAGAATTCCCGTGGCGGACGAGGCGACATAACCCTCAACGCCTGTTATCTGCCCTGCGAAGAATATGTTTTCCCTCTTTCTCATATTAAGGAAGGGAGTCAGCACCCTGTTTGATTGGATGAATGTGTTTCTGTGCATTGAGCCGAGGCGCACAAATACCGCATTCCTGAGGCAGGGTATCAGCCTGAAAACCCTCTTCTGCTCGGGGTAGGTAAGCTTGGTCTGAAAGCCCACCAGAGACAGGAGAGTTCCCTCCCTGTTTTCACGCCTGAGCTGAACCACAGCAAAGGGCTGTTTTCCCGTTCTCGGGTCCGTAAGACCCACGGGCTTCATCGGTCCAAAGAGGAGCGTCTGGTAACCCCTCTGAGCCATCTCCTCTATAGGAAGGCATCCCTCAAAGTGAACAGCCTTCTCAAAGTCTTTGGGCTGGACCTTCTCAGCCTTCAGGAGCTCCTCGTAAAACCTTCTGTACTCTTCTTCTGTTAGTACGCAGTTGAAGTAGTCTTCCCCCCCTTTTCCGTACCTTGAGCCCCAGAAGCCTTTGTTGAAATCAACGCTCTCCGCCTCAACGATGGGAGATATTGCATCGTAGAAGTAGAGGGTGTCGTAGCCAACAAGCTCCCGTATGTTCTGGGTAAGCTCCTCCGAGGTTAGAGGTCCGGTAGCTAATATAACCACCTCATCTTCGGGAACCATTTTTATCTCCTCCCTTCTCACCTCTATATTGGGGTGTTTCTCTATCCTCTTAGTTATGTAATCCGCGAACAGGTTTCTATCCACGCCCAAAGCTCCTCCAGCAGGAACCCGTGACTCCTTGGCGGACTCCACCACGAGGGAACCGAGCAGGCTCATCTCAGCCTTAAGGAGCCCCGCACCCGTTGTAAGCTCAGTTCCACCGAGGGTGTTGCTGCAGACGAGCTCTGCGAGTTTGTCCGTCCTGTGGGCTGGGGTCATCCTCTGGGGACGCATCTCGTAGAGTACAACCCTAAAGCCAGACTGAGCCAATCTCCAGGCAGCCTCACAGCCCGCAAGCCCACCACCGATGACAAATATCCTGTCCTTCATTCCAAAAGTATTAATATAGTCAGATTTTGAAAGCTCACTTCCTCTTCATCTCAGGAAGCTGGATTATGGGGGTCATGTTGGTGTCGTAGGGTATTAGTATTATGGTGTTGTTTCCGCTCTCCGCATAAGCCTTTATATTTTCAAGGAACTTCCACATCAGGTACTCCTTGGTGAGAGACCCTGCTATTATTTTGTTCGCCTCCGCTATTCCTTTCGCCTCTATCTTCTTCCTTTCCGCCTCAAGCTTCTCTTTTTCTACAAGGAACTTCATCCTCTGGGCTTCTTCAAGCGCCCTTCTCTTCTGCTCTATTGCCTCAACCACCTTCCTCGGGAGTTTTATGTCCCTTATCAGTATCTCGTCAAGGAGTATGAACCTCTTCTCAAGCTCCTTCCTCACCTGGTCCGCTATCCTCTGCTGTATTAAAGACCTTTCCTGATAGACCTGAGCGCTGTCAAGAGTTGCTATAACGTCCCTTACCGCAGACCTTATCACGGGCTTTATTATCCTGTCCTCGTAGAGGAGCCCGTACTCAATGTATATCTCCGCAGCTTTGTCGGGCATTATCTTGTAAAGGGTGGTGAGCTCCACATTTATCGTCAGTCCATCCTTGGACAAGGCGTTTATTGAGTTTCCTCCCGTCAGGTCGTAGCTGTGGGTCCTGACAGACATCTTCTCAACCCTCTGGAGCAGGGGAAGTATCAGATGGAGTCCCGGCTTTAACTCTTCGGGGCTTGCCTTCCCCAGCGTGAGTTTTACACCCACATACCCGCTCGGGATAACCACAAAGGGATTTGAAATAAAGATAAGGAGAAGTAAAACTGCAATAACAACACCCAAGGATATCAGGCTCTTCGGAACCTGCGGTGGTCTCGGGTATCTCTGAGGCTCAAAATCCATAGGTATATAATACTCCTTTAAAATGGACTGTGAAGTTTGTCTTTACGAGGCTAAAAGGAGACAGACTCCTTACATACTGAGGACCACTGAGCTCTCCTTAGAGGAGGTAGAGGTAAGGCTGAGGGGACTTGATTTTAAAGTTGAAAGAACCCTTGCGGGTGTTGATATCCTGTTTCAAAAAAGGGAGGACTGGGAGAGGGCAAAAGAGGAGCTTGGGGACTTCGTCTAT
>JALSTO010000173.1 GCA_026983685.1 Aquificaceae bacterium
AGATTATCTTGTGCAGTGCCTGCTCAAGGGTGAGCTTCTTCTCCTCAAGGTTGGGGAAGTTTACCCCAAACTGGCGCAGGCTCTCAGCTACAGTCCTTATTATCTTCTCGTACAGGTTCTTGTACTGGGTCTCAAGCTCCTTTCCGAGGTCCTCAAAGCCAACGCTGTAAGGCTTTATGAGCTCCTTGAGCTTCTTTGAGTACTCGGGCAGGTCCAGCTGGGACAGAACGGTCTTTACGATCTCCGCTCCCATACCGTACTCGTACTTTTCATCAACGGTGAAGGAGTACTCCTCCTCAAACTCCGCTTCGTTTACCACATGGAGCTTTACCCACTTGGTTGTGGTGCCATCGTTGAGAGGAATCGTCTCCTCAAGCTTTGCGAAGGCTTCCTCCTCTTCTTCGGTCGGATACTCTATAACGAGGTATGACTCAAAGTAGATTATCCTCTCCACATCCCTTGAGGTAAGGTTCAGGAGTGTTCCTATCTTTGAAGGGGTGCTCTTCAGAAACCATATGTGGGCTACTGGAGCGGCGAGCTCTATGTGCCCGAACCTCTTCCTCCTCTCGTAGGAGAGGGTTACCTCAACTCCGCATCTATCGCATACCGTTCCCTCGTACCTCTTACCCCTGTACTTTCCGCACAGACACTCGTAGTCCTTTATTGGTCCGAATATCTTTGCACAGAAGAGTCCATCCTTCTCTGGCTTGAGCGTCCTGTAGTTCAAGGTCTCAGGACGTTTAACCTCCCCCATTGACCAGCTCCTCACCTCTTCTGGTGAGGCGAGGAGAAGCTTGATCTTTTCAAAGGGAAAGAGACCTCTTCTCTTCTGATTCATTTCTCTTCCTCCTCTTTCATCTCAACTTGGTCACAGCCAACGTCCTCGCCGTTGACGCACCTGACATCAAGGCTGAGAGCCTTGAGCTCCCTCACGAGGACCCTGAAGGATTCAGGTATGCTCGGCGAGTAGGTGTACTTACCCTTCACTATAGCTTCATAGACCTTGCTCCTTCCCTCTATATCGTCGGATTTGACAGTTAGCATCTCCTGGAGGGTGTACGCGGCACCATGAGCTTCAAGAGCCCAGACCTCCATCTCTCCGAGCCTTTGACCTCCGAACTGTGCCCTTCCTCCGAGGGGTTGCTGAGTAACGAGGGAGTATGGTCCCGTTGATCTGGCGTGAACCTTATCGTCAACCATGTGGATGAGCTTGAGCATGTGCATGTAGCCGACTGTGACCTCAAAGTCAAAGGGCTCTCCCGTCCTTCCATCGTAGAGGGTTGTCTTGCCGTTCTCCTTCAGTCCCGCCCTCTTGAGGAGCTCCCTTATAGCGCTTTCCTGTGCACCCTCAAAGGCGGGCGTAGCCATCGGAACGCCGTTCTGGGCGTAGTCCCTTACAACGTTGTAGAACTCTTCATCGGACAGAGAGTTCAAGAACTCCTCTATGAACTTAGCGTTCTCACCGGTCGGGTCGCCTATTGCGTAGGTCTCCTTCATCCATTGGGTTATAGCTTTCCTCGTTGCTCCATTGGAGAGCATCTGACCTATCTTCTTCCCAAGCCCCTTGGCTGCCCAACCGAGGTGGGTTTCAAGGATCTGTCCTACGTTCATACGGGAGGGAACACCGAGAGGATTGAGAACGACATCAACGGGTGTTCCATCGGGCAGGAAGGGCATGTCTTCAACAGGAAGAACGACGGATACAACGCCCTTGTTCCCGTGCCTACCCGCCATCTTATCACCTACCTTTATCTTCCTCTTCTGAGCTATGTAAACCTTGACGAGGGTTATCACCCCTGCGGGTAGGTCTCCTCGCCTGTACAGTGACTTATTCTTCTCCTCGTATATCTTGCTGAGCATCTGTATCTGGCTCTTAGACTTGTTCACAACCTCTGTGATACTCTGGATCAGCTTCTTGTTCTTGAAGAAGTTGTCGGGCTTGGAGATTATGAAGTTGAGCAGGGATTTAAATAGAGCTTCATCTATAACAGTTCCCGCTTCGTAGGTCTTCTTCCTGATTGTAACGTCCTTCTCTATCTTCTTGCCGAGTATAAAGCCCTTGAGAACCCTGTTCCTCCCCTCAATTATGAGCTTCTTCCTCTTCTCCATCTCCTCGGTCAGAGATTCCAGCTCCTCCCTTTCCACGCTGTCAACGAGCATGTTCTTTCTCTCGCCGGTTCGTCTCGTAAATATCTGTACATCTATAACGACGCCCTCAACACCGGGAGGACATCTGAGGGATGAGTCCTTGACGTCCTTTGACTTCTCGCCGAAGATAGCCTGAAGGAGCTTCTCTTCGGGTGTCAGCTGGGTCTCTCCTTTGGGGGTCACCTTTCCTACGAGTATGTCCCCGGGTTTGACGTAAGTTCCGACCTTAACTATACCGAGCTCGTCAAGATGGGCGAGTGCCCTCTCGGGAATACCGGGTATCTGTCTCGTTATCTCCTCCTCTCCGAGCTTCGTTTCTCTT
>JALSTO010000174.1 GCA_026983685.1 Aquificaceae bacterium
GAGGGGGAGAAGGAGGGGAGCCATGGGTTACTTCACCTCCCACATAGCGGATAGCCAACCGTAGTTGAGCACTACGAAGATTATGAAGGCTGTTATGAAGAGGAGGACGAGGGTAAAGGTGCCCGGAGCGGCGAAACCTGTGTGTTCTTCCTTAGCGGGAGGGGGAGGCTCCGCTATCGGTATCTGAAGGTCCTGAGGACCCTTGAGGGGACTTCCGAAGAAGACCGAGACCACGACTTGAATTATCCATATAAGGGCACCGATAACCGCAAGCAGACCACCGAGACCGAAGAGAGCCCAGAAGAAGTCGGTGACAGGGTTGTAGGTGTAGGTGAAGGGACCTCCGGAGAAGGTTATGTCCCAGTGCCTTCTGGGAACTCCGAAAGCTCCGAGTATGTACATGGACACCGCAAGGATTGCAACTCCAATACCAAAGAGCCAGGGGACAAACTTTGAGACCCCGTAGAAGGCTATCTTCTTCCTGAAGAGGAGTGGTATGAGGTAGTAGGTGACGCTCATGAAGGCAAGGGCTGTTCCACCCACAACCGCTCCCTTGAAGTGCCCGGGTATTGATAGGGTGTTGTGCACTATTATGTTGGTTTGCTCCATGCCGTTGACAACCCCGGTTATTCCACCTATGAAGCCGAAGATTATCATTGAGAGCATCAGTCCCGAGAAGCCCGGGTTGCCCCAGGGGGCAGCTTTGAGCCACTCAAAGAGACCCTTGGTAAACCCTCTCCTCCTCTGGGCTACCTCTATTGCTGAGGGAACGGCGAAGGCGTGTATCATTGAGGCAAAGACCGCAAGGTACATAACGTAGCTCGTATTCCAGACCTTCCACACGGGGCTCACAGCGGGGTCAACGAGGAGGTGGTGGGCTGAAGCAACGTTTATGGCGATTATGTAGAGTATAAAGGCGAACCTGCTGACCTTTTCATTTATAGAGGTCCCTCCAACCGTGAGGAAAGCGAGGAGGTACCAGACTGAAACGTGGGCTGCAACGTTTATCTGCTGGGAGGGATGCCCGAGCCCCCACCAGACAAGCTTATAGACAGCCGGGTCTATGTCAGAGATTATCCCCAGAGACCACAGGAAGGTCGGTATGTAGATGATCGCACCCGAGACTATGGTTATCACCGCTATTATGGCGGCAGCCATAAGACCATAAACGAAGAGGGGCAGTGATTGACCCGGGTTTTCCCTCCTCCATATCATGAGGTTTGAGAAGAAGACGGTAACTATTACGAGTGCTCCAACAGCGAAGAGTATCATTCCAAGGTAAAAGAGTGGGTGTGCTTTCAGGGGAGCGTAAGAGGTCATGAGGACGTCCGCGTTTCCCGTGAGTATTGTGTAGTTAACGAGTAGCCACCCAACTATTGCTAACGCAGTTCCCAGCCATCCCGCAGTCGGTGAGGACATACGCGTGTTCAGAAAGGCGGTTGATGTGAATGTGAGAGCAGCAAGTTCAAAGAATATTATCCAGAAGACAAGAGCATCAAGCCCGTGGAGGGTAAGTATCCTGTAATACCAGTCAACGGGGAGGACGTGGAAGAGTTGCCACCTCGTCAGGACGAGAAGCAAAGCAGCTATAACGGCTAAGAGGAGGGAAACGACAGCCATAACGGCGTTGACCTTGGCTATCTTTTCAGCCCTCAGGTCAACCTTGAAGCCCGTTATGTCGCAGGTTCTGAACCACTTCTCTCCACTTTCAACAGCAACAGCCATAGCTCACCTCCCTACTCTTCAACGATTATCTTGCCTATCATCATGTGGTGCCCTATACCGCAGAACTCGTTGCAGACAACGGCGTACTCACCTGCGGAGGTGGGTCTGAAGGTAAGGACGTAATCATACTTGGGATAGACCATGAAGTTCATGTTCACAGGCTGGAGGGAAAAGCCGTGAAGAACGTCCAACGAAGATATGTGGAACCTGTACTCCTCACCCTTCTTGAGTATAAGAACCGGCTCCCATCGGAACTGTCTCGCCAGCAGGAAGACATCCCCAGGCGGTGGCTTAACTACGGGAACCCCGTTCTCCTCACCCACCTTGTACTTGTTTATGAAGGCTTCCGTTAGGGCGTAGAACTCCTCCGGTGTTGTCTTGTAGGTTACGAAAGAGGGATTCTGCTTGGCATAGACGTGCCATATTATCATCCAGAAGAACAGGAAGACGGACACCACAAAGGCGAGACCCATCCATATCTTCTCATCCTTTGCAACCTTCTGATGGAACCATCCTTCTCCCGGCGGAAGAATAGCCATGACACTCACCTCCCTAAGAGCGCCTGCTTTACCTCGTCAGGTATAGGCGGGAGCCACGCTATCTCCATCAGCCCCCATATAAGGTAGGAGATGGCATAGACAGCCACTCCTATAAAGAGGAGTAGAATGAAGTCATCAAAGACCAGCTGAAGGAAAGGCGTTTTCTTCTCCTCACTCATCCCAGCACCTCCGTAAATGTTTATTCACTCACCCTATTACTTAGTTTATGACCTTCTTATCTTTTTTCTATAAATTTTTCTTCTACTGGGTATAAAAAATTTTTATGATAAGAAAATCAATTTTTCCTATTATGTTAAGAGAAGCCCGTAAGTAGGTAATTACTTATGGAGGCGAAGATGGATGTAGTGAGTGTGAGTCCCACCTACAGGCTCATGCAGAGGCTATCCTATATACTCAGCGGTATCTATTCTTCAAGGCTAAATCCCATCTACTACCTTGGAGCCATAACGGTGTTCCTTCTTATAGTTGACGTTCTCTCGGGTGTTTACCTTTTCCTCTTTTATAGGGTTGATCCCCAGCAGGCTTATCACTCCGTGGAAGTTATATCCTCTTCCTTTCTCGGAAGTCTGATGAGGGGTATTCACAGGTACTCTTCCGACGGGCTGATACTCTTTGCGGTTCTTCACATGCTACATATGATACTTACCGACAGGTTCAGGCTCTTCAGATGGGTAGCCTGGGTCTCTGGAGTTGGAACCCTCCTTATATTCATAGTAATAGGTATATCAGGCTACCTGCTCGTATGGGACGAAAGGGCACAGCTCACCGGTCTCCTAATGGCTAAGTTCTTTAGCATAATCCCTATATTCGGGCATGCCCTAATGAGTGCATTCCTCGGAACAGACCTGAAGAACCTCGGGGGACTTTTCAGGATACTTCTCTTCGGTCATATAGCGGTGACGATTCTCCTTCTCTTTACCCTCTGGGTTCACGTGATGAGGATTTCAAGACCGAGGCTCTTCCCTCCAAAGTACCTTATGGTTCTGCTTACCATTTTCACGCTTGCGGTCGCCCTCATCTTCCCTGCAAGGAGCGACCCTCCCGCAAACTTAGGTAAGATACCCTTCGGCATGAGCCTTGACTGGTTCTATCTTACAGGCTTTCCTCTCTTCAAGGTCCTTCCCCTTTCCCTGAACTGGGTAGCCTTCTTGGGCTTCTTCGGGCTCCTGACGGTCTTTCCTTGGCTGATAAAGGGTAGAAGAAACCCGCCTGCGCGAGTTATAGAGGAGAAGTGTGAAGGCTGTAAGCAGTGCTTTGAGGACTGCCCTTACGAAGCCATATACATGAAGCGCGTTTCCCCCGATGAGGAGAAAGCCTTCGTTATAGAAGACAAGTGTGCGGGCTGTGGCATATGTGTTGCCTCGTGCAACTATAACGCAAATGTTATAGATACAGTCCCCTACACCGATATACTTTCCGCGGTCAGCTCCTCAGAACCGAGACTCCTCGTCTTCAGATGTCCCTTCAGTGCGGAGGTTGAAAGTTCAGAGGAGGTTATGGTCTGGACCCTTCCCTGCACGGGGGCAGTGAATGCGGTGTGGATGAGGGAGCTCCTGAAACACGCCGAAGGCGTCCTCTTGGTTACCTGTGACGGACCTGACTGTTACTTCAGAGAGGGTGTTCTCTGGACGGAGGAGAGGTTCAGGGGCGAGAGAAGACCGAGGCTACTGAAGGTTATAGACAGAGGCAGGGTCAGGATTCTGGAAAAGCCGAGTGTGGATGATGCGAGCAGAGAAGTGGAAGAATTCCTTAGAGCCCTCAGGAGCAGGAGCCTCCCTAAGGAGCTGGTGATACTGGCTAAGGACAAGGTGAACCACCTTTTAGCACCCGTTATCCTCTTCATTCCCTTCCTGAGCTTTTACCCCCTGACTACCCACAGGATTGAGTTCTATCCGACTGACAGGTCCGTGGCGGTGCTGACCTTCAAGTACAGGTCTTCTCCCGTCAGGAAGGCAGAAGGAACCTACAGCAAGCTAAAGCACATGCAGGCTATAAAGAACATCGCCCTTGAGAGGTCTCCAATAGAGCTCACCTTCCTCGTTGACGGAAAGCCTCTCCTGAAGAAAAGGTACAACCCGAGGGGAATGCGAAGGGACTCCTCCATATACGTTTACGAGGAGTTCATACTTGATCCCGGTATTCACAGCCTTGAGCTGAGGCTTGTTGAGACAGCCCACCCGGAGAAGGTAAAAAGCTTCAGACTACAGAAGGAGCTGAAGCCTTCAGACAGCCTTGCCCTCTCCTACTCAGAAGAGAGAGGCTTCTTCGCCCTTGGAGCGGAGTGATATGAGCTGAATCCTACCTCCTCTACCGTGTTAAACTAATGTTTACTTACAGGAGGTGAGAGAGATGCTCATAGCCCAATATCTGACCGAAGAACACAGGAAGTGCGATGGCTACTATGCGGAGGCGGAGAAGGCTGTTCTCTCGGGAGAGTGGGAACGTGCAAAGGAGCTATTTGCCAAGTTCAGGGATTGCACCCTCCTTCACTTCAGGAAGGAGGAAGAGGTGCTCTTTCCAGAGTTTGAGGAAAGAACTGGTATAGTGATGGGTCCCACTCAGGTCATGAGGCACGAACACGCTCAGGCAAGGGAGCTCCTTCAGAGGCTTGAATCCGCTCTTGACAAAAAGGACAGGGATGGATTCCTTTCAGCGGGTGAGTCCCTCATGATCCTTATCCAACAGCACAACATGAAGGAAGAGCAGATACTTTACCCCATGAGCGATCAGAACCTTGAAGGTGAAGAGATGGTTCAGAGGATGTCCGAGCTCGGAGAGGTATGAGGGGACTCCAGCTTCTCTACCTGCCACCCTTCAGCATAGTTTCCCGTTTCTTCCTGACCTCAGCCCTCTTCGGTCTCCTCGGTGCTCTTCTGGGTCTGTACGGGACAGTTGCCGACCGCTTTAGCCTCCCCGCCCTCGTTCATATCTATACCCTCGGATTTATGGCGATGACCATGTTGGGCGCCCTCTTCCAGATGCTTCCTGTCGTGGCTGGAGCGGTAATAGAGAGGAGCCTCCTCGTAGCCACATACACCCATATTTCTCTTGTTCTCGGCGTTCTTACCTTCGTTACAGGGCTTTTCTCCGGAGAGAAGTACACTCTGGTCACAGGCACATCTCTGATGTTCTTAGCCCTCGTGCCTACCGCCTCTCTGATGCTCTTCAAGCTCATGAGGATAGAATCCCACACACCTACTTCGGGAGGCATGAGGTACGCTCTGCTCTCCCTCCTTATTGGAGTCCTTCTCGGAAGCCTTGAAGTATTCAATCTGAGCGGTTATGCCAACCTCAGCTACTCATGGCTGTTGAAAGCTCACCTGACGGTAATGCTCTTTGGCTGGGTTGGCATTCTCGTAGCCTCGGTCGCCTTTCAGGTTATAGAGATGTTCTTTGTCACACCTTCCTATCCCAGAACCTACGCCCGCCTCTTCCCACCGGCGGTCCTTCTTTCAATACTCGTGGCTTCTTTAAAAGATGTCTGGCTTCTCAAGGTGCCCCTGTCCGTCCTCTTTATATCCTTTGCCCTAATAACCTTTTCACGACTCCGGGATAGGAGAAGGAAGATTCCAGATCCCCTGATAAGCCTGTGGTACGTGAGCATGGGATTCCTTATAGCTTCCTCACTTCTGTATCCTTTTGCTGGAGGTGGCGCCACCTTTCTCCTATTTCTCTTTACCTTCGGAAGCTTTGCCCAGAGTGTTATCTTTGCTATGATGTACAGGATAATTCCCTTCTTAGTATGGATACACCTCTCAAACAGGGGAGTTCCCAACGCTCCCACGATGCACGAGGTGATAAACCCAAAGAGGGTATGGGCACATTTCTACCTTCACCTCACATCTGTATTCCTGTTCTTAGTCCCATTCTTTACAGGGATAAAAGTTCTGTGGCTTTTCTGTTCCCTTGCTTACGCCGTATCCTTTGCATTTCTGTTCTTCAACTTATCCTCGGGGGTACTCCTCTACCTCAGGAAAGCAGGTTGGCAAGGTGCCTCTCCTCAATAGAGACGAGGTCCTGTATGGTGGTCTTCTTGAAGAAGTCTATCATCTGATGCTTGAGCTTCTCCCACCTGTGGTGAATGACACACGGGTTTGTCTCATAAACATCGCACTTGTCGGGCATGAGGGCGCAGGCTTGAAATCTGTACTCCTCACCCATGATAGATATAACGTCCCACATTGTCAGCTTTTCGGGATCAACCTTGAGAGAGAAGCCCCCTCTGGGACCTTTTACGGAGTTAAGTATGTCTCTGCGGGAGAGCTCGTGAAGTATCTTTGATAGGAAGGGCTTGGGGATATTCTGCGCCTTGGCTATCTCCTCAGCTTTAACGAGCCTGTCCCTGTGCATTGCCAGATATGCCAGCGCAAGAAGAGCGTACCTGACTGTATCTGAGTAAATCATCTTAATATAGATTATAAATATAAAACGTAGTTTTATCAACTAATTTAGGTCATTTTTTAGGTTGAGTATCCAGTCCACTATGAGCTCCGCCTCCTCCCTGCTGAGTTTCTGAGGAGGCATTGACCTATCTCCCCATCTACCGCTACTACCTTTTAGGATACTGTCTATGAGCTGTTCTCTATCTTTTGGATAGTATCTCCTGCTTATATCGTAAAAAGATGGTCCTAAGAGCTTCCTTCTCATGTCGTGACAGTAGGGACAGCCTTTTATTCCTACAAGTTCCTTTACATCAATCCGAACACTTCTATGCTCCTGTTTTTCGCAAGAGGCAAGAAGGAAAATCACCAAGGTTAGTAGCGGATATACCCTTCTCATTTTACAGATCCTTCCTCCTGAACAGGGATACTGCCAGAAATGAAGGGAAGAAAGCCCATACAAGCATAGCCAGTATAGAAAGCGTTATTCCCAGATGGGAACCAAAGAACTTCTTGAAAACCGCTTCAGAAATACCCATAAGTGCAGCTATATCAAGATTTATAATAACGAGCAGTCTTGAGAGGTCAACAGGGTTCAGGAGGGTAAGCGCGAGAACAACCTTTTCCAGAGGATAATCTTTAAATACATATACGACTGTAAGTATGACACCGTCGTGAAAGATAGCCATGTAAAGCCATAAGCTCACTATAAACCCAACACCTTTTACCCTGTCTCTGAAGAGAACTCCCGATAGGAAGGATAGTGAGGTAAAAACAATACTCAAGAGAATTCCAGACAGAGTGAGAAATGAAAGGAGGTGTATCGTATCGGAACGAATAGCCTTCACCATCAGAGGTAAGGCTACACCGATTATATAGATGACCGACAAGAAGGATGATACAGCCAGCAGTTTAGCAGTGAGAACTTGGTTCCTTGAGAGGGGCTGGGTTAAGAGAAATCTCATGAACTCCCGTGAGTCGTACAGATAGGTTATAGTGAAAAGGGATGAAACAAGAGGGACTATGAGGAGATTTATGTTCAGAAGACTGATAGCAACCCTACCCATATCCTCACTCATGTAAAGGAATAGGAGGGTTCCTCCGAGGAGAATAAGCAGATACAGCCAGAGCCACTTTACCTTAGACAGGTCCTTCAGGTCATAAAGAAAGAGCTTAAGCAAGCTCAACCTCCAGAAGGGAGGCGATAGCCTCCTCTAAGGTCTCAGAATCCGTTTTCTCTTTGAGACTGCCAACGGTTGAGTCAATTTTTATCCTTCCGTCTATAAGCAAAACCACCCTATCCGCCAGTTCCTCTACCTCTGACATTATATGAGAGGTAAGTACAACAGTCCTTTTCCTTTCCTTCCAAAGCAGGATCTCTCTCTTTAGCCTTGTACTGGCAACTGGATCGAGCCCAACAGTCGGCTCATCAAGTATGAGAACAGCAGGTTCAAAGGCAAGGGCGAGGATAGCGCTGACCTTCTGTCTTGTTCCACCGGAGAGAGAGCCTAAAGGTCTATCCATAAAGTCCTCAACCTTAAAAAGCTTCGTTAGCCTGTGCACCTCCGCCTCAGGATGGATACCCCTTATATCGGATATCAGCTTAAAGAGGTCCCTCGCAGTCAGATTATCCGGAAAGCTTGCCTCTTGAGGCATATACCCTATGTCCGCTCTATAGCTATATCCTTCCTTCACATTCTTGCCGTTCACATACACCTCGCCATCGTCTGGGACAACGAGTCCGAGGATACACTTCAGCAGGGTTGTCTTACCGGATGCGTTAGGACCGAGTATAGCTGTTACCTCTCCAGCCCTTACCGATAGGTCTATCTTGTTGAGAACTCTAAGTCTTCCATAGCTCTTGCTGAGGTTTTCTATTCTTATCGTTTCCACCTGACAGCCTCCATGAGGGGTTTTCTATCTGAAATAGAGATTGACGTGACAACAGGGAACGTATCCTCAACTAAGTTCAGTATTTTAACGAAGAAGCTCTTTATGAGTACGGAAGCTGCAGGATTGTTTTCAACGATGTAAGAGAATAGCTTTACAGGTCTGTAGGGTACATCGCCATAGCCATCACCGTTCAGGTCATACCCCCTGTAGGCACTCCAGTAATTCTCTTTTATAAGATTAGGATTCTGGGTACTATTAGTAGATACATCAAAGGTGTTAGACAGGAAGTTATTTAGCTTTATCACATTGTTCATTGAATTAGCCCATATACGGAGCGCCCAGCCATTTTCCACAAAGTCGTTTTCTTTAATTGTGATTCTTTGACACTCATCCATAAGCACACCTGCTGTATTCTTGTAGAAGATGTTGTTCTCTACTATACTGTCATCTATCGCTTTAAGGAGGAGACCGTAGGAAGCCCCTCCCCAGTTGAACTCAAACCTGTTCCCCTTCATAATCACCTTCTTGGTGTACATGACCGCGACACCAACTCCATTCCTGCGAAAGATATTGTCTCTATAAGTATCCCTGTGAGAAAACATGAAGTGGAGTCCGTATCTCCAATTATTCTCGGATACGTTCCCTTCTATAGTGCTATCTTCAACGAACTCAAAGTATATACCGTCCCTGTGCCCGGTTATGTAGTTCCCTCTAAGGAGTATCCTCTTTGAATGCCATATGTGTATCCCGTTGCCCGAATATGCCTCCCCTACCCGAAAGGGTCCTTCAATCCTGTTGCCTTCAACTCTGCATTCCTCAACTCCAGCAAGGTATATAGCCCAGAAGTTGTCCTTAAGTATGTTTTTCCTGATAACACAGCCTTTGACATTCTCAACCTTTATACCTGCGATGTCCTCTATATCGCTCCTACCGGAGTTGGCTATCCTGAAACCTTCAACAACGACGTTATCAGCAGTTATCCTGAGAACCTCGTACTTTCCCCGGCCATCAAGCAGAGGATAGTCTTCCCCCACAAGACTCAAGCTTTTGTTCACAACCAGCGTACCTTCCGCATAAGTTCCTCCTTTTACCCTGATGGTGTCCCCCGCTTTTGCCACCCTGAGGGCTTCCTTTATAGTTTTAAAACTGCAAGAGGGACATACATATAGCTCTTTAGAATGGGCTGTAAGATTTGTGATGAAGAGGAGGACAAACCCTAAAAAGAGCCCTTTCCAATTCTCTCCTTCCATTTTTCTCCAACATAGCTCAGAACGTCTTCCCAGTTTAGAACCTTACCTCCAAAGTTCCTCACGGCCTCTTTCAGTTTTTCTTCGTCCGCATAAGCGGATATGTTCAAACCCATAGGGCTCCTTATCTTCTCACTCACGAGAAACTTCACTCTTTCAACAGACACAAGTTCCCTTGAATAGAAATCGGAGACCCAGAGGGCTGAGATCTCCTCCCTTTTGACCTTTCCACTCAGGATGAACGCGGCAAGACACTCTATGGAGTCAAACTTGTAAACCTTACCTTTCTTCGTTTTCAGCTCCGCAGAGAAACCTGCATCCGCTATTATCATTCTGCAGAAAGAACAGGAGTCTTTTCCGTACTCTATAGGCTCAGGAGATACAACCTTTTCACAGGAAAGTATCAGTAAGGGGATCAGCAGGAGGATTAAATACCTCATGCCTCCGCTGTCCTGTAAGAGGGCTGAGAACTGAACTTATCCACGATGAACGCTATTATACCCATGAGCAAGGACAGCAATGCGATGTAAGTTCCGATAACGGGCCAGGAGCAGGCCTTCATGTTCAGTAAGGTCTTACATCCTATCAGGGGAGGCTGATAGGCAAGTCCAGGTATCCTTATAGGGGCATTGGGGTCAAGGTTGTGACCGTACTTGTACTCCCACCACCAGAAGTCCGCTATACCTATAAGACCGAATACTATAAAGAGGATGACCCATGTTTTCAGGACCCACTTCTTGCCGGTTATCGCCCCAAAGAGACCGAAGAGTATGAAGAAGACGAAAACGACAGGCATTATCTTCAGCTCGGGAACCTTCTCAGGCTCTATAAGAGCCATACCTATGTAGTGGTTCAGGAGGTTTATGTTGTAAAGGTCATGGGGCTTCTCCCCAGTTATGTTGTTGACCCATATTAGCATACCCAAGCCTTCGGGATACTGGGGAGCGGTGAGGGTTATCTTCCAAAGGGGTACAAAGAAGACACCTATAAGAATGAGAGAAGCGAGGGCAAGAAGCCCCCGGGAAATGAGGTTCATATCACCACCTCCTCAGTCCGCACACCTCTTCTTATTGCCGGTCCACCAGCAGGTTTTAACCTTGACGTTCCTCGGGGAAACCCTCACGTAACCCTGCATCTCCTGGTGAAGTGCTGAGCAGAAGTCCGTGCAGTAGAAGGGGTACACCCCGGGTTTTTCGGGCTTCCACTTTATGGTAAGGGTCTCACCGGGCATGATGAGTATGTTTGGAACATCCGCACCGAACATGGCGAAGCCATGGGGTATGTCCCAATCCTGCTCTATGTTCGTAACGTGGAAATAAACGGTATCACCTACCTTTATACCTTCTATGTTATCGGGTGTGAAGTGAGATCTGATGGCACTCATATATATGTGAACTTCCCTACCTTTCCTCACAACGCCTTTTCTAATAGCCTCATCCTCTGACTTAACAGCGTAGGGGTGTTTGTTCTTCCCAAGCTCATAGATCTTCTTCTGATGCTTTGTTACCAAATTAGCAGGTATCATCTGGGCGTAGTGAGGTTCTCCGTGGGTCGGGAAGTCAAGTAGCATCTTCATTTTATCACCAGAGATATCTATCAGCTGAGCTGCATGGGGAAGTTCAGGTCCTG
>JALSTO010000175.1 GCA_026983685.1 Aquificaceae bacterium
CAGCCTCGGGGTTGCCCAGCCTGTGGTGACCAGACTCGGGAAGGAGAGGATAATCGTTGAGCTCCCTGGCTTCCTTGACATAAACAGGGCAAAGAGGATAATAGGGAGCACAGCCTCCTTGGAGCTCAGGCTCGTTATAGACAGCTCCACATCAAGGGAAGAGCTTGAGAAGAAGCTCACAAAGGACAGGGAGATACTCCCCTCCAGAGACGGTGGTGAGTGGTTTCTCCTTGACAAGGTTCCCATAGTCTCGGGCTCGGACCTGAAGACCGCCTACATAAGCAAGGATGAGTTCGGTCGTCCTGCGGTCGGCTTTGAGCTCAAGAGCGAAGCTGCCGGGAAGTTTGGAGAGTTCACCTCCAAGAACATAGGAAAAAGGCTTGCCATAGTCCTTGAAAACAAGGTCGTTTCCGCTCCAGTAATAAGGAGCAGGATATCCGACAGGGGACAGATAACGGGCAACTTTACCCCTGAAGAGGTTAGGGACCTCGCCCTAATACTCCGGACTGGAGCCCTGCCCACGAGCGTAAAGATACTTCAGGAGAAGGTTGTAGGTCCTTCCCTCGGAAGGGACGCCATAAGGCAGGGTATATCCGCCGGTGTAGTCGGTTTCCTCCTCCTCATAGCCATAGTGGTATTCAGGTACAAGACCGCAGGTGTTTCCGCTACCTTCTCCATACTCCTGAACGGGCTTCTCCTGTGGGTTGGTCTTGCGGGTCTGGGAGCCACCCTGACCCTCCCGGGGATTGCGGGGATAATCCTGAACATGGGAATTGCGGTTGATTCAAACGTCCTTATCTTTGAAAGGGTTAAGGAAGAGCTGAGGCTCGGGAACACCCTCAGGAAGGCTGTGGAGCTCGGATACAAGAGAACCCTGAGTGCGGTCTGGGATACACACATAACCCTCCTCGTTGCCTCCCTCATTTTATTCCAGTTCGGGAGCGGACCTGTGAAGGGCTTTGCCACGACCCTTGCTATAGGAACCATAGCGAGCTTTCTCTCAAACGTCTATTACGCTAAGGTTTTCCTTGACCTTCTTGCCAAGAGGAGGTGGCTCAGAGTTTAAAGGGGTTCAGCAACTTTTCATTTGTTCCTTCCTAAAGGTTTCTTAGCCTTCTGTAAACCTCATCATCTCCGCGCTTCCCTATCAGGATGATCTTTATGGTGTCTTCTTCAACAGAATAAACTATCCTGAACTCACCTACATCTACTCTTAAAAACTCCCTCCTTTCACCTTTTATCTTCTTGCAGTCCTGAGGATGAGGGTCTCTGGAAAGGGAAAGAAGCTTTGATGTTATCTGAACATAATGTTTCTTCTGCTTTTTCAAAGTTTCAAGAAAGTCAAGAGACCTCCGCTCAATCAGAAGCTTATACATTCAGAAGATCTTCGGGGGTTACCTCTTCAAACCTACCCTTTTCATAAACTATCTCAGCCATCAGTCCCCACAGTCTGTCCTCAAGGGTCTCAACTCTTTTCTTGAGAGCTTCATAGGTCTCATAGTCCACAACCACTGCGGTGGGCCTGTTTCTCTTGCTCACAACCACCTCTTCCTTGAGAGCCTTTTCAAGGTACTCACCCGACCTCTTCTTGAAATCGGAAGCACTTACCTTTACCATGTTGCTTAATTTAAGCAAAATGATCAAAATAATCAAGATTTAAAACTGCCTGCCTACCTGACTAATCAGGTCGTATATGGGCAGGAGCAGGCTGACCATGATTATAGCCATAAATATCCCCACCGTTATTATCACCACCGGCTCTATTATCTTCGCTATGTTCTGGGTAATGTAATCAAGCTTGTTGTAATAGTAGCGGGATAAGTAGTCAAGCTGGTCGTCAAGCCCACCGGTCTCTTCCCCAACCGATACCATCCTGACCATCAGGGAAGGAAAGAGCCTCGTTCTTCTCATGCCTTCGCTTATGGACCCTCCGCTGGCTATGAAATCCCTTATGAAGAACATAGCCTTTTTAAAGACCCTGTTGTTGAAAGACTCTGCCAGTATGGTGAAGGTGTCGTAAAGGGACACTCCAGCAGTAACCATCAGCCTCATGTACTCGGAGAAGAAGGCGTAGTTGAAGTTGTAAAGGACGAGACCAATTATGGGTAGTCTGAGTACAAGCTTGTCCGTCAGGTACCTAAACCTCTCACTCTTCCTCCTGAGGGCTGTAAAGAGAACCACAGAGAGAACGATGAAGATGAGAATGAGGAGAATGTAGTTTTTGACAAACTCGGAGATGTTCAGAACCGCTACAGTTATAGCTGGTAGCTGGACATTGAGACCCTTGAAGAGCTCTGCTATCTTCGGCAGGACGTAAACGAGCCAGAATATCAGGGCTATCGTTATGGTGGTCAGCGCAAAAGCCGGGTATATGAGTGCCTGCTTTGTCTTGCTCACAAAGTCCTCTATCCTTGCATAATGCTGGGATATGTCCTTGAATATCCTGTCAAGGGAGCCGGTTTCTTCTCCTATCTTTATAAGGTTTACCGCTATCGGTCCGAGAACACTCTCGTAGCGTGCCATGGCTGAGGATATGGATTCTCCGGACTGAATCCTGTAGGCTATGTCCTCAAGCATATCCCTGATGACGGGGTTGTCCATATCTCCCGCAAGGTCCCACAGACCGACCCCGAGGGGCACACCAGACTGGGCAAGGAGGTGCAGGTTCTCAAAGAGGTCAATGAGGTCCTTCCTCTTTATGTTCCTTAAGTGGAGCCTTTTCCTGAGATTTCCGATGAAATCGGGTCTTTTAGATATCTTTACCGGCGTAAGGTTGAGGAAGTCAAGGAAGGACAGGAGCTGGACTTCGTTCTCAGCCTCTATATACCTTTTTACTTCCCTTCCTGCGTTGTCAACCGCCACGACAGCGTAGTAGGGCATCAGCCCACCACCCTCCTCACTTCCTCCGGAGTTGTTATACCCTTGAGCACCTTCAGAAGCCCGTCTTCCTTGAGAGTTCTCATTCCCTTCTCCTTAGCCCTTTGGAGTAGTGCAAGGGGCGGATACCCTCTCACTATCATATCCCCTATCTCTTCGTCTATCTTCAGGAGCTCAACTACAGCCTGCCTCCCGAGGTATCCAGTCCCCCTGCAATGTTCACATCCCCTTCCTCTGTAAAGTGTAACCAGCTCCTCTTTAACGTATTTCCCGATCATCTCGTCGGTAAATCCGAACCTTTTAAGCTCTTCCAAGCTTGCCCTATACTCTTCTTTACAGAAAGGGCATATCTTCCTTACCAGCCTCTGAGCTGATATCGCCAGCACTCCAGAAGCTACCATATATTCCTTAACCTTGAGGTCTATGAGTCTGGGGATCGTGCTGACCGCATCGTTGGTGTGAAGGGTGGAGAGAACAAGGTGCCCCGTTATGGCAGCCCTGACCGCCATCTCCGCAGTCTCCTCATCCCTCACCTCTCCTATCAGTATCACATCCGGGTCCTGTCTGAGGAAGTGTCTGACAGCCCTTGCAAAGGTGTATCCCGCCTTCTCATTGACCTGAGTCTGTTTTATGAAAGGGAACCTGTACTCTATAGGGTCCTCAACGGTGAGTATGTTCTTCTTGAGGGCATTTATTCTTCTCAGCGCAGCGTAAAGGGTTGTGGTCTTACCCGAGCCTGTAGGACCAGTGACGAGGAGCATCCCGTAAGGCTTTGAGATCACCTCCTCAAAATCCCTCAACGTGTCTTCCTCAAAGCCGAGGTTCTTGAGATTGAAGAGGGAGAGGTTCTTAGGCAGGAGTCTCATCACGACATTCTCACCGTAGGCGGTCGGGACCGTTGAGACCCTCACATCGTAACCCTCTCCCAGAAAGGTGTAGGAAAAACCACCATCCTGAGGTAGCCTCTGTTCGGAGATGTCCATCCCGCCGATTATCTTCACCCTTGAGACGAGGGAAGGATGTATCTCCCTCGGTATTGAGAAGTAGTGGTGGAGAACGCCGTCTATCCTGTAAAAGATGTGAGAAGCTACCTGCTCGGGTGAAACGTGTATGTCTGTAGCTCTCTCTATTATTCCCTCATCAAGGAAGAGATCAACGAGTTTGGGAATATCAGCCTCTCCTCTGCTCGCCCTCCCTATTACCTCTTTTATCTGTTCCTCCAAAGGTCTCTCCAGCTGTTCGTAATATATCTCTATGCTCCTGAGTATGCTTTCCCTGTCCGAGACAAGAACCTCTACCTCAAGCCCCGTCTTCCTTCTGACCATATCCACTATGTTTATGTTGAAGGGGTCAGAGACGACGAGCTTAAGCCTTCCTTCTTCCACATCAAGAGGCAGAACCTCAAGCTGTCTTGCGGTGTTCTTGTCAATGAGCCTCAGGGCGTCTGCTGAGGGGCTGTAAACCGACAGGTCCACGAACTCTCTCCCTGCCTGATGGGCTATCGCCTGAGCAAGCTCTTGCGGAGACACGAAGGAAAGGTCAATAAGAAGCTCACCAAGGCTCTTGCCGCTTAGCCTCTGTATATCAAGAGCCACCTCAAGCTGGTCCTCGGTAAGGTAGCCCAGCTCCTGAAGTAGTTCTCCCAGTTTCTTACGAGCCATATTTACATAAGTGGTTGTAATATTCTCCTGTCCCAGTAGGCAAAGCCTATCACAACAGAGGTAAGGGTAGTGAATATTCCAGCTATTATCCATAGAAGGGTGTAAAGCTGGTCAAACCTCTTGTCCACCTGCTCAAACCTCTTGTTCATGTCCCCCCTAAGCCCTTCAATCCCTAAAAGCGGGCAAAATCTTCATGACTTTTAATTCTATATAAAACAGAGCTTGCAGGTCATACCAAAGGCTACCTGACGAGGTTTGCCAAGCTTCTTGTGAGTTGTACAATGGTAAATCTTATATCTGCTCAGTATCACATTCTGAAACATAAAGTATAGGAGTTAGCATGATTGTATGTCGTATCTGTTGAATCTCCCTGAATTGAACCTGAACTGGGAATGCCATCATCATTTTGTCTGTCTATTATTTCAGCAATATCTCCAGGCATGTTCGTGAAACATATGGTATGTCCAGAAAGGTTGTAGTCGTTATAGTTAACGTATATTCTCCCACTATATGAATGAGTGGGGTGGTTTTGCCCCGAACCTGTCAATATACCTGCACATCTCATATGTTCCCAATATTTCCCTGTTGTGGCTGTGTCTTCGTCATCCATTCTTCCATCCCCATCCCCATTTGCCGTAGCACATCCGCTAAATCTCGTTGTGGCATTCGGGTCATCTCCGGGTAGAAAATCATACCTTTCCTGATAGGTATATATAGCGGCAACTATGCTTTTGTAATCATTAACGAGCCTCTTAATCTTTGCGTTTGCTATGATTTCCTGCCCCTTCAAAACCGCTCCCAGTATTATCCCTATTATCACGAGAACAATCGCAAGCTCAATGAGGGTGAAACCTTTATCTCTCCTCATGGTGCTACCTCCTTCAAGGTTAGTAAATATTATCGGTCATTTCGCCGGTTTTTTTCAAGCAGGGCTTTCTGCAGTATAATTCAGCTCAAATATGGGGGAAATTGTAAGTGTATATATTTCAAAGAGCTTTGAGAGGGTAGTTTTCCTCAAGAAAGAAAGGAACCGTTACAGGATTCTGCTCCTTGACAAGGGCACTGGTCTTCTGAAGGAACACATAGAGGAGGAGCCATACATAACGCTCCTCTACACGGACATGATACAGGAGGTTGTTGATATACCTCCGGTTAAGGACGAGGAGACCCGGGAGCTTCTCATAAAGAAGAAGCTATCCGAGAGGCTCGGAACTCAGGAGGACTATCTGCTTGTCATAAGGGAGGTTGAAGAAAGCCCAGAAACCAAGAGCTTCAGGGTCTTCGGGATTCCGAAAGGCGCCTTGAGCGAAGGCTCTGGAATTCCTGAGTCCGCTCTCGTGAACTCTTCCCTCTTTACGCTTACTCCCTTTTCCCTAATGGGCATATCCAAGGCTGTTGAAGGGGGGCTATCCATCTTTCACGCCTACGCTGACGAGTCCGCTATAACCATAACGGTCAGTCAGGGGGAGGAGGTTCTCTATACCCGTTCCATACTCATTCCCCCCTACGCGGGCGATGACCTCACAGACTTTGCCTACGAGAACCTGAACATGACTTACATGTTCGTAGCCCAGAGGAGCAATATCCCTGTTGACCTCGTGCTCTTGAGCGGACGACTCTGTCAGGATGCGGAGCTTGTAGATAGCCTGGGGCAGTTCGTCAGCTGTCCAATAGCGGTCCCGACGAGCGGTGCGGGTTTTAAAGGGATAGATGAAATTTCCTTCCACGAGTATCTGCCCTGTCTGGGTGCTGTCCTTCTTAAGGAGGACTACGACTTCTCTCCAAGACCTCTCAAGGACAGGAGGAACTTTAAGAGAACTCTGAATAAGTTAATTCCTCTCACGGCGCTCGGTGCCGTCCTGTCGCTATTACTACTTGCCTATGAAGTTTACAGCCTGAAGGTGAAGCAGGCTGAGATGGAAAAGATCAAGGATATGGTGGAACTTCAGGCAAGGAGCTTCTTCCACAACCCCCTTATAAGAGAAGGAGGGCTTGAATACTTCCTGAGATACGCTCGGCTCATAGAGAAGAGTCGTCGTGAGAACCCCCTTACACTGCTTGAGGAGGTCGGACCCCTTATATCCTTTGATGGGACGAAGCTGTTTGCGCTGAAGAGGGGTAAAGGCGCCGTAAACCTTTACATGGAGGTGGAAAAGAGCTTTGAGAGCACCCTTGAGCTCACCTTGTTCAGGGAGAGGTTCTTCAGAAGGCTTGAGGAGCTTAAAAAAAGGGGAATATCCTACAGGGTGGAGAGGGAGGAGAAGGACCTGAATAAAAACAGCCTTTATCTGAGGCTTACGCTGGAGAAGAAGGTATGAAGTATGCCCTTTACGTGTTCTTTCTCCTGGTGATTTCAATTTCACTCTTTTCCTACTTCGGGCTTGAGGAGCTGGAGAAGAGGCTCTCGGAGGAGGAGAGGAGGGTTATGAGGTTGAAGATTGAGCTCGGGCGGAAGAAGGAAAACCTTGACAGGCTTAGGGCTTTCATAGATAAATACAGGCTCAGGGCTTACAGCGAAGAGTCCGCCCTGAGAGAGCTTCTGACAGTTATTGACAGGCTGAAGGGCTCCTATGAGGTTGAGATAACCGGCGATATAAGGAAGGAGTCGGGGAGCTGGGTAGCGGATATGGTCCTCAGCTTCAAGCCAGTCAGCGGTGAGGACATAGCCCGGAGGCTGAGGGAGCTGACCGGAATGACCTCCCCGGTTGCCCTTTTAGAGGGGGTTATGGTGAGCACCGATGAACGGGTTGTTCAGATCAAGCTGACCTTAATTCAGCCCTTCAGGGAGAGGTCACCATGAGGTTTAACAGATACGCCCTGCTTCTTATAGCTCCACTGCCGGTTGCTCTCCTGATAGGTTACTACGCGGGCTTCTTTGTGGAGAGCATGGTCAGAGAGGCTGTTTTAAGAGCGGAAGATAAACAATATCCCCAAGTTCCCGATTTTGAGGTTAAGGAGATAGCTCTCAGTCCGGAGGTTTTTGAGGTGCTTTCTGAGGTAAAGCTAAAGAGGGGCAAAGTCCAGAAACAGGTAGCTGAGAAGAAGGAAGTGAAGGCACCCCCCTCTTACAGGCTCAGCTTCACCTACGTCGGACCAAAAAGCAGGTATGCGATAATCAACGGTAGGCTCGTTAAGGAGGGCGAGATGCTCTCCGAAGAGGAGAGAGTTATCAGGATCACGAGGAAAGGTGTCTTGCTCTCGGGCAGGTGGGGTAGGAGATGGCTATGGGTTGGCGAGTGATATTTATCCTCTTTGTCTTTCTTATAGCTTCCTGTGCTCAGAAGGCTGAGAAGGTTGAAAGGACCGCTTCCGCGGTTTCAAAGGAAATAGACAGAAAGGCTGAGGAGGTCAGGAAGGAGGCGAAGATACCTCTCCTTCCACCAAGGGTGCCTCCCCCTGCCATTCCTCCGACCTACAAACCCATAGACCCCTTTGAGGGAAGGACCTTCTCAATGTCCGCGGTCTCCGCTCCTCTGACAAAGGTCCTCTACGCTATAGCGGACGGCGCAGGTATGAACCTGATAATATCCCCCGAAGTGGATACCAACAAGACTATTACCGCTACCTTCAACAACGTTCCCCTCAAGGATGCACTTGAGATAATCATGGACATGACGGGACTTTACTACGAGGTAAGGGGAAACGTCCTCTACATAAAGGAATTTATGACAAAGACCTTCAAGATACCCTACATCCACACCACAACGAACTTCAGCAGTTCTCTCGGAGGAGATGTTCTCGGGGGGGCTTTGACAGCGGGGACTGTAACCACGGGTACTGTTGCTATAGGAACGACAGGCTTTGGTAGCACGGGTTTGAGAGGAAACTTCACCCTTGACTATAAGAATCCGGAGGGGGCGGGAGACATATACAAGCAGATAGAGGAAAATGTAAAGGCTCTCCTTTCAAAGGAAGGCAGGTACGTGCTTAACAGGTTTACGGGAACGCTCGTGGTTCACGACAGGAAGAAAAATATTCGCGAAATTGAGAGATTTATGAAGAAGGTTCTCAGCCAGATAGGAAAACAGGTCCTGATAGAGGCGAAGATAGTAGAGATAGCCCTCTCTGACACCTTCCAGTACGGAATAGACTGGGGAGCCTTCTTCAGAGACGTCTTTGGGACGGGAGCTAACATTACCCTCTCCCAGACCCTTTCCATACCCACGGGAGGATTCGCGAGCTTAAATGTTGTCTCCTCAGATTTCACAGCCCTAATAAACGCGCTCTCCACCTACGGCAAGGTATACACCCTTTCCAATCCGAGAATAATGGTTGCCAACGGGCAGACAGCCCTCATAGCCACGGGCATAGTAACCCCCTTCTTTGAAAGGCAGGCTGTAACCCTGACGGGAACCACCACAACCCAGCTTCAGGAGAACATAGTTAAAACGAACGTCCTTGAAGGTGTGCTTCTCGGAGTAACGCCCTACATAGATGAAAAGGGAAATATAGTCCTCAACATCGTCCCTGTTTCAACAAGGCTTGAAGGGACGAAGACCCTTGAGAGCAATGGACAGATCATAGCGGAAGCTCCCGTTCTCAATGTAAAGGAGACGGGAACCGTGGTCAAGGCAAGGGACGGAGACCTGATAGTTATAGGTGGTCTGATAGGGGATGTTAAGAGTGTAGAGGAGAGAAAGGTCCCAGGTCTTGGAGACATACCGGTGCTCGGATACCTCTTCAAAGGTAAGAGGGTGGTAAAAGAAAAAAGGGAGCTCATAATCTTTCTGAAGCCACGGATCGTTGATAACATAGGTCTCTGATATGAGCCTCCTTATGGACCTTTTAAAGAAGCTGGAGAGCCAGAGTCCAAAGACAAATGTCCCTCCTACCCTTCTTAAGGGAAGAGATAAGAAGTCAGTCAGCAGGAGGATACTAATTCTGCTCGCTCCCCTGTTCCTTCTTGGAGCGGTTGCTTCCTACTTTGCAACCCAGTCACTCCTTGGGGAAGAAGGTATTAAGGTCGTGAGAAGAGAGATGCCTAATACTCAGCCTCCGAAGGAAGAACAGCTCCTGAAGGTAGAGGAAGAGCCTGAGGTAAAGGCAAAGCCTCCAAAAAAGTATACCGAAGAAAAACCTGAAGAATCAAAACCCCCCGCTGAAAGCGCTCAGACCTCAAAAGAAGAGATCAGAAAGCTGACCGAAGACATCGGAATAAAAAAGAAAACAGAAAATAAAAAAGCGGTAGCTCCCATGAACATCAACACTCTCCTTTACTTAGCGGACAGAAGCTACAGGGAGGGGAATCTGGAAAAGAGCAGGGAATATTATGAGAAAGCGTTTAGATTGAAGAAAGAAGAGAGGATAGCTAACAACTTGCTTGTGATCTATGTTAGGCTGGGAGAGTATGTAAAAGCTGATGCTCTCGTTAGAAAGTTCGGAAGCGAAGAGCTCGCTTACACCTACATAATGGAGCTCTCCAAAAAAGATAAGAGGAAGGCGCTTAAAGTAACGGAAAGGTATCTATCCCTTGATAGGAAAGGTCTTATACACTTTGCTCGTGGCTACATCTATGAGGGTGAAGGAGACAGGGAGAGGGCGCTTGAGGAATACAGGAAGGCTTACAGCAGGGACAGGTCAAACCCTTACTTTGGCTACAACTACGCAAGGCTTCTGGAGCTTAACCGCAGATACAGGGAAGCCCTGAAGGTTTACAAAGGGCTGGAAAAGGAAGAGCTTGAGCCGAGAATTAAGAGTATAGTAAGGGAAAGGATAAGATATCTTAAATTTATGGGGCTCTGAGATGGGTAGAAACAGGGGGCTTACACTCGTAGAGCTTGCCATAGTTCTTATAGTTCTGGGGATACTCCTCGGGATAGGAGCGGGGATAATAGGTGTTCTCATAAAGAGAGTAAAGTACAACGAAAGTAGAGAGATAGTGAACGCTGCTGTTGAGGGTATAGTGGGATATGCGATAACATCGGGAAGGCTTCCTGACAATACAAACTGGACCCCCGCGGTGAGGTCAGCAAAAGATTCCTACGGTAAGGACATACTTTACGTTTACGATAGTGATTTAACAAGTAGCGGTTCAATATGCGGTGCGGGTGGGACTGCCATTACGGTGAAGATCTGTTCTGATACCTCTTGTGCCTCCCCGACCCAGACGATAAACAACGTTGCCTTTCTCATAATTAGCGGTGGTGGCAACTACAATGTGCAGACGAGCGCGCCTTCCACTTGCAACTCAAGCTCCACCTGCGAGATAAGGGTTTATGAATACGGTGTAGGGAATGTTGATGACTACACTACGGACATTAATAGACCCGAGCCCTACGATGACATAGTCAAGTGGGTCTCCCTTTACGAGCTCAAGCCAAAGGTCGGATGCACTGGAAGCGGTGGGGGCGGTGGAGGTGGTGGTGGAGGCTCTTGTACTTCTTACAGTCTAAGCATACAAAACAATGCCACGCGTTCTATTTCTTATAAGCTAAACAATGGTTCGTGCAATAACATAAGCTCCGGTGGCAGCTCCCTTTTAGCAGGCTTGACTTCCACAGATAGGATCAGGGTGTGGAGGAGTATATTTTGCTGGCTATCGCTTCTTGTAGACGGAAATATGCAAAGTTTAGATGCTGACAATAACTGTACTGTAAATATAGTGTGCACCGGTAGTGGTAGCTCAGTATCATGCACTTCTAACTAGACCTACTCTCCCCTCACATACTTTCCGTTCACCCACCCTTCTATATTCATATCTCCCGACCTGAACCTTACCTTCAGCCACGTTCCGGGACCCTTCTCTATCAGCTCAAGCTCATCACCCTCCCGCAGAACGTAAACCACATCCGAGCTTGGGTCTGGGGACTCCCTCATATTCAGCATGGGAACGTTTACGTAAAA
>JALSTO010000176.1 GCA_026983685.1 Aquificaceae bacterium
CCCGTGGGACGGTCCCTTTCCGCAGTGAGCTAAGTCGTAATCGTAGCCCGGCACTAAGAGCTGGAAGGCTATGTCCATTCTGTTGTTCTTTTCTCCTTTTGAGTTATCAACCTTTATGAAGGTTATTGTTCCCTTAGCCCACTTCTTGTAGTCCGATATGGGATAGTCCTTCTGAGGTATCGGGACGCTGAACCTCGTCGCTGCGGTGACGTACTCAGTATTCTGGGTTATAAAGGAGGAAGGGTGGTTCCCTGCAGAGTTCGGTATTTCAATTATTTCAACAGTCCTGAACTCGGAGAGGTCAATCCTTGCCACCCTCGGGGTGTTGTTGGCGTTTATGAAGAGCCACCTTCCGTCAGGCACGCCGTTCGTCTGGGAAAGCTCTGGGTGGTGGCTATCGTCCCAGGGAATGAAGCCGTGGGAAGTCATAAGCATAGCCTTTGTCTCCTCCGAGTAGCCGTAACCGTTTTCAGGGTTTACGGAGAATACGGGGATCATCCTTAAATTTCTTCCCGAGGGTATGCCGTGAACACCTATCTGTCCGTTAAATCCACCCGAGAAGAATACATAGAACTCATCATACTGACCCGGAGGGACGTAAACCCTCTTTGCGGCTTCCTCCCACTCCTTACTCAGATGCTTTGTCTGAGAGAAGACAACACTGAGCCCTGCAAGAGCTGCTACCGCAAGGGCTACTTTTCTAAACCTTCCTCCCTTCATATCTATCACCTCCACAGAATTTACTTATCTAAAGAGAGGATCCACTTTGCTATCTTCTCCGCTTCCTCTTTTGTCACAGCCTGTCTGGGCATATAAAAGGCGCTCACCGTTATCCCGTACTTGCTTGCAAGACCTTGCCACTTACCCACACTTCCAGAGGTTATGCTTTGGACAAGGGTCTTCAGGGCGTCAGGTTTCCCCTTGTATTCCTTAGCTATAACCCTGTACGGAGGTCCAACCTTGCTCCTATCAACATCGTGGCAGGAATAACAACCCTTACTCTTTAGCAAAGATTCAGCATCCTGCGAAAAGCCGAGGGATATAAGGAATAGTCCTAAGAGATATAACCTTATTCGCATATGCTTACCTCCTTATGCCATATTATATGATGAAAATCAGGTATTGTCAATAATTAATCTGTTAGTCATAATTAACCCATGGAAAGGATATTCTTCTTCAGAAACTATGCAAGGGAGAGGTTTGGAAAGAGGATAAGGAAGATACCGGTTGCACTACCCTTCACCTGCCCCAATATAGACGGAACAAAGGGTAGAGGTGGGTGTATCTACTGCTACAGGGGTTCAAGACCTGAGCACCTCTCACCGGGGACGGACCTGAGGTCTCAGATAGAGGAAGGTATAAGGAGAGCGAGGGAAAGATATGGCAGAAAGCTCGGCTTCTTTATCTACTTCCAGTCCTACACCAACACCTACGGTGATATATCATACCTGAGAGAGCTTTACGATACAGCCCTTGAGTTTGAAGAAGTTGTTGGGCTTGACGTTGGCACGAGACCAGATTGCGCGCCTGAGGAAGTCCTTGACCTCCTTGCAGGCTACAGGGAGAGAGGGTTTGAGGTGTGGATTGAATTCGGACTCCAGAGTGCCAACTACGAGACACTGAAGAGGATAAACAGGGGACACGGTATATCTGACCTCGTGGATGCAACACTGAGGGCTAAGGGGAGGGGTCTCAAGGTCTGTATCCACACAATAGTGGGTCTTCCTGGTGAGAGTAGGGAAGACTTCCTGGAGACCGCGAGGCTGATAAGAGCCCTCGGAGCGGAGGGCATAAAGATACATCCTATATATGTAATTAGGAATACTCAGCTTGCCCGCTCCTACCTGAAAGGTGAGTTCAGTCCACTGAGCCTTGAGGAATACGCATCCTACACTGCGGACATGCTTGAGATAATCCCCGAGAGTGTTGTGGTTCACAGACTAACAGCTGAGGCAAAGCCTCCCGCCCTGCTTGCACCAGAATACTGCACCTACGAGAGGAAGCTTGAGGTGATATCCTCTATTGAGAAGGAGCTTGAAAGAAGGGGAAGTCGTCAGGGATCCAAGTCAGGCGTTGAAGGGACAGGAGGGAACTTCAAAGAACTCGTTGAGGAACCAGGGAGACTTAAGGGATGAGGTGAAGTCCTCTATCTCAGCAACCTCCTCTTCGGTGAGCCATGGATAGCTCGGCGTCCGGTAGATAGTTAGGGGTAACCCATCCGCTATGCGGATGCTCTCAACTATTCGGGCGGTATCCACATTCCTCCCGGCAGTGTAGCGGTACCTCTCCGGTCTGCCAGGAGGTGCTTTTATATCAACGGCGAAGCCGTCCACAACGTCTCTGAGCTTCTCAAGAACGGAGGGTAGGTAGCCGTTCGTATCAACCCTTACCTTCAGCAGTGGGTTTCTGTCCTTTACCCTGAATATGAAGTCTCTCA
>JALSTO010000177.1 GCA_026983685.1 Aquificaceae bacterium
CTTTCAACAAAACCCACCCTGTCCCTCAGGTAGCGGAGCTTTCGCTTTCCCACGCCCCTGACTACCACTCTGAAGAGGTTTCCCTCTATCCTCCCGATGTCCATAGGTTCGTCGGAGTAGCCGAGGAACTTGAGGCTGAGCTCCTCCCCCTCTATCTCCTTTACGACAGGTGGTCTCTCAACGGATATGTACTGCTCGGTCACGGCCTCCTTGTCTTTGAGCCCTCCGAACCTTATCCTTGAAGGCTCAACGCGGAGATGTCTTGCTACCTCTTCAAGGGCTTCGTGGGTTGTCTTTCCCTTCTTTTTCAGCAAAAAGTACGCGAAGCGTCCTTCTTCTCCGAGCTCAATATCCGCCAGCTCCTTTACATAAAAGTCCTCTGGACTGCTCTTTATCCTTGCCATAGCTTATTATTTAAGGACAGATGAAGTTCGGAGATATTTTCTTCCTGTCAGTTTTTGCCCTTCTGGGCTTGCTTCTCCTGTGGAAGGGGTTGAGAAGAAAGGGAAAAGGGGAGTGCTGTCAGTAATTAACACAATCTTAAAAACGTCCGTATAAAGTGTTTATCAGGAGGTTAAAAAAGTATGAAGGTCCTCAAAGTTGAAGGAAGAGAAAAGAGGGAGAGGCTGGAGAGGAAGCTCCTGAGGAAGAGGAGGGTTGTAGCTATCGTGGGGAGTGTGAAGGACATAAACACGGAGTTTGTCAAGAGGGCAGACGTCATCATAGTGGACGAGAGCCTCGGGAAGCCCACGTCTTGATTTAACTCCTTTCGGGAAGTATAATAAGAAACTACGCGGGGTGGAGCAGCCTGGTAGCTCGCCGGGCTCATAACCCGGAGGTCGAGGGTTCAAATCCCTCCCCCGCAACCATAAATCAAAAGATTATCGCGGTAAGGAAGTAATCGGATATCAGGATAAGCATCGATGAGGTGACAACGGAGTTGGTCGTAGCCCTTCCCACACCCTCCGTTCCACCGCTCGTGTAGTATCCGAAATAACAGCTCACGGAGGCTATTATGAAGCCGAAGACGAAAGCCTTGTAAAGCCCTCCCACTATGTCGTAGAACTCGGTCAGGTCCACCATCTTCTGCCAGTAAAGATACTCGTTTACCTTAAAAAGCTTGGTTGCCACAAACCAGCCCCCAAACATACCTGCTACATTGGCAATTACGGTAAGGAAGGGAACACCCAGGGTCGTTGCGAAGAGCCGTGGTGTAACGAGATATCTCACGGGATTAACCGCCATGACCTCAAGGGCATCTATCTGCTGGGTTATCCTCATCGTCCCTATGTTGGCTGTCATCGCTGAGCCGACCCTTGCAACCACCATCAGAGAGGTCAAAACCGGTCCAAGTTCCCTCCCCATGGAGAGGGCAACAACAGCCCCTATAAGGTACTCCGCATTGAACCTGTGGAATGTTGAGTAGGTCTGGAGGGCGATCACTCCCCCTGTAAAGGTTGAGGTGACAAGCACTACGAGGGATGTCTCCGCAGCTATGTAGGTAAACTGGTCCATAAAGTGCTTTATCTTTGGAGGTTTCCTAAAAAGGAAGTAAACAGCCTGAAGGGAAAGCAGAGTGGCTCTTCCAACCTCCTCCGTTATCTTAAGGAGCCATTTCATCGGAGAATAGGATATATCAGAAGCTACGTACGTGTTCTAAATAGAGCTGAAACCTCTCCATCACCTCTTCTAAGAAGTCACCACCGAGCTTTTCAAGGAGGGCATCTGCAAGAACTATCGCTAACATCGCCTCTCCTACCACAGAGGCGGCTGGAACAGCAACAACATCCGTCCTCTCCTTACCAGCCTTTATCTCCTCCTTTGTGTTTATATCAACGCTCCTGAGCGGATTCTTCAGCGTCGGTATGGGCTTCATCGCAACCCTCACAACTATCGGCATGCCGTTCGTTATACCCCCCTCAGTTCCTCCAAGGTTGTTTGAGTATCTGAAGAAACCCCTTTCGGGGTTGTATCCTATCTCATCGTGGACCTCAGAGCCATATCTCCTTGAAGCACAAAAGCCGAGCCCTATCTCCACACCCTTCATAGCCTGTATGCTCATCATAGCCTGGGCTATACGCCCATCAATCTTCCTGTCCCACTGAATATGGGAACCGAGCCCAGGAGGGACTCCAACCGCAAAGACCTCAAAGACACCCCCGAGGCTCTCACCTCTTTCCTTAGCCTCATCTATAACCCTCTTAAGCTCCTCATCCCTCTCCGGGTAGGGAACCCTTAGCTCCGACTCTTCAGCCCTCCTGTGAAGCTCAAGGAGCCTCTCGGGGTCAGCGAAGTAGCTCTTATCTCTGAGCTCCTCAACCTCTCTATTCCCTACGCTGACGACATAGCTTCCCACCCTTATACCGAGCTCTTCCAAGAACCTCTTGCATACAGCACCGACCGCAACCCTCGCTGCGGTTTCCCTTGCGGAT
>JALSTO010000178.1 GCA_026983685.1 Aquificaceae bacterium
CTTAACTATCTCGCCCTTCGTAACAGCGTTGCAGTTACATACGATATCGCTGTCCTTGAGCTCCTGAACCTCCGTAGCATCCGCTGGCACTATGTGTTTTATGAGGAAGAAAGGACGTTCAGAGCTTATGTCCTCTTTTTTCTTTATGAGGTCAAGGAGGTAGTTGTTTCCCCTTATGTCACCGTAAAGAACTGTTCCGACAAGCCTGCCGTCTCTTACAACCGCCTTCCTGTATATCCTCTCCCCGTTGTCCAGGAAGGATATGACCTCATCACCCTCCTTCTCCCTGAACTCCCCCGCGGAAAAGAGGTTTATGCCTGCTACCTTCAGCATCGCGTAATCCACGGTGCCTTCGTACTTTTTCTCATTCCCGTGGATGAGGTTATGGGCACAGACCTTTACCTGCTCCATTATGGGAGCGACAAGACCGAAGGTCCTGCCTCTGTGCTCAACACACTCACCAACAGCATATACATCTCCCGCGGAGGTCTCCATGTAGTCGTTCACAACTATTCCTTTCCTCACGAGGAGACCAGACTTCTCACCTACCTCAGTGTTGGGACGTATGCCCGTCGCGAGCACGACGATATCCGCTGGTAACTCCTCTCCATCGGAAAACCTCACCCCCTTCGCCTTCCTGTCGCCGAGTATCTCCTCAGTGTTTCTTCTCAGGAGCACCTTTATACCCATACTCTCTAAGTCCTTCTTGAGGAGATCAGAGGCTGTCTTATCAAGCTGTTGTTCCATGAGGATGTCAAAAAGGTGGACGAGGAACACCTCAAGACCTATATCCCTTAGAGCCTTGGCTACCTCAAGACCCAGCAGTCCCCCGCCTATGACCACCGCCCTTTCGGAAACCCTTGCAAAGTCAAGTATCTTGAAGACATCATCCGCTGTCCTGTAGGTGAAGACTCCCTTCTTGCGTGTTCCCTTTATGGTGGGAGGTATGAAGGGCTTGCTTCCCGTTGCTATGACCACCTTATCGTAGTTGTGTATCTCTCCACTCTCGGTTACGAGGAACTTCTTTGCAGGGAAGATCCTGTCAACCTTCTTCCCTACCTCAAGCCTTACGCCCTTCTCCTCGTACCACTGCCATCTCTTGATGTATATCTCGCTCAGCATCTTCCTGCCGGCGAGGACGTCCGTTATGAGTATCCTGTTGTAGCCGATGTATCTCTCCTCTCCAAAGACCTGAATCCTGATGTCTTTTCCCTCAGAGAGGCGGAGAACCTCCTCAACAAGGGCAGTACCCGCTATGCCGTTTCCCACCACAGCGATCTTCATATCCATCAACCTCCACGCAAATATATGCAACAAGAGTGCCAAAAGAGGTGGCTGGCTTTTCTGTAAGGAAAGATAAGGATCAAGACCGAAGCCTCCTACAATTTTGTTCGTATATCTACAATTTTGTAGCTACAAAATTGTCACTCCTCCGATGGTGGTAGACAAAAGCCCTTCAGATAAGTCATAGAGAAGGAGGGAGGTTTATTGGCATGTGACTTGCACATAAGGTGGCAGGATGGTTGAGGTTCTTGCAGTTGTCAGGAAGGAGAAGTCCAGCGAGCTCAAGAAGGCTCTCGCAGAAGAGGGTATAGAGTATGTGTCCTGGCTCGTCAAAGGGAGAGGAAGGGAAGGTGGTCTAAGCTACAAGGGGATGTTCAGGAAGAGGGTTGTTATGCCCTTCCTCCCTAAGGTGGCTTTCTCAATCTTCACAGAGGAGGGATGGGAAGAGCTTGTAAAACTGATAATTGAGAAGGTTCACACCGGAGCTCACGGAGACGGGAAGGTCTTCCTTATAAAGGAAGAGGAGGATAGCACCATGAAGATGGTAAAGGCGGTTTTGAGACCCGAAAGGGTATATGAGGTCGTTAAGGAGCTTGAGAAGAAAGGCTTTAAAGCCCTCACCATGTGGGACGTTCTTGGAAGGGGTAAAGAGGGAGGAATTCAGGTAGGAGAGACACCTTACGACGAGCTTGCAAAGACCATGCTTCTCATAGCTGTGGAGGATAAGGATGTGGAGAAGGTCGTGAAGACGATAATAGGCTCCGCAAGAACGGGCGCTTACGGAGACGGGAAGGTGTTTGTATGCAACCTCTCCGAGGTGTGGACAATCAGGACCAAGGAAAGGGGGCTCTGACATGTTTCACAGGAGTCTGGAAGCCATAAAGAGCGGGAACTGGAAGGCTCTCATTGCAAGCTTCATATACTTTGACCACTCTTTCAGTATCTGGCTACTGCTCGGTGCCCTCGGACCTTTTATAGCTGAGGAGTTTGGTCTGAGTGGTGCCCAGAAGGGGTTCATGGTGGCTGTGCCAGTGATAGCAGCTGCCATCCTGAGGATAAACTTCGGACACATGTTCCAGTACATAGATGGGAAGAGGATAGCCATCTTGGGAATCCTCCTCTCCTCAATTCCCCACATCTACATGCTA
>JALSTO010000179.1 GCA_026983685.1 Aquificaceae bacterium
CCCTTGTAACGTTGAACATCTTTCCCACCTGCTCAAGGGTGTATTCGGTTCCGTCCACAAGACCGTAGCGGTAGCGAAGTATCTCCCTCTCCTTCTCGGAAAGAGTCTCAAGAACCTTCTCAAGCTGTTCTCTGAGGAGCTTCCTTGAAACATGCTCTTCGGGGTTGGGTATGGACTTGTCCTCTATGAAGTCCTTGAGGAAGGTATCCTCGTCATCCCCTATGGGTGTCTCAAGGGATATAGGCTCCTGAGCGGACCTGAGGACCTTTCTGACCTTGTCGGGTGTCATTCCCAAGTGCTTGGCTATCTCCTCGGGGGTTGGTTCCCTGCCCAGCTCCTGGAAGAGCTTTTTGGAAGCCTTTATTATCCTGTTTATAGTCTCTATCATGTGGACGGGAATCCTTATCGTCCTTGCCTGGTCTGCGATAGCGCGGGTTATAGCCTGCCTTATCCACCAGGTTGCGTAGGTGGAGAACTTGTAACCCTTACGGTAGTCGTATTTATCAACAGCCTTCATGAGACCGATGTTACCCTCCTGAATGAGGTCTAAGAAGTGAAGCCCTCTGTTGACATACTTCTTGGCTATGGAGACAACGAGTCTGAGGTTTGACTGTATCATTACCTGCTTTGCCTTCACCACCTTCTTTCTTCCCTGCTCTATTATTCCCATAACCCTCTTTATCTCTTCGGGGAGTATCCCTATCTCATTCCTGAGCTTCTCTACCTCCCTCTTCAGGGATACATACTCGCTCACAAGGGAGTTGAACCTATCAAAGGAGTATCCAGCTCCCGTTATCTTCTCCTGAAGGCTCCTGTCTGCAAGGTAGCCCGTTATGAGTTCCTCTATATCGGGATGTATGGACTGGAGCTTCCTCTTCCTTGATTCGTAGTCTCTATTTTTCCTTACGTACTTCTGGTAGAGCTTTAGGAGCTCGTCCGCAACCCTTTCAAACTTGGAGTGCTTTATCCTCATCTGGTGGACTATCCTGTTCATCTGGGCGTGCTTGTATAGATACTCCTTCTTTTTAGCAGGGGTACCCTCCCTCATATAGTCCTCACGGGCTTTAAGTAATTCCTTGTAAGCTCTTGCAAGCTCAAGTCCCTTTTCCATGAAGAACTTTTCGTGCTTCTCGCAGTTCTCCTCGTAGCAGTCGCTGTTGGGGTCTTCATCTATGAGATCCATTATGTCCCCTATCTTCATCTTTCCGTTGCAGAGCTTTCCCCAGTCCTGAAGGAGCTTCTCAACGAGGAAGGAGCTTCTAAGAAGTCCCCTCCTCATTATCTTTCTGCCTATCTCAATCTGCTTGGCGTAGTGTATCTCCTGCTGGCGTGTGAGCAGGGGGATCTTTCCCATCTCCTTGAGGTAAAGCTTGACAGGGTCTCCGTCTCTGCCCATCACCGTGAAGGACTCGGTTGAGACAACGAGCTCGTCAAGGTGCTCCTTCCCCTCGTACTCTTCTTCGCTCTCAACCACTTGAATGTTGAAGTTGGCTAAGGTGTCTATGAGCTCCTCAAAGCCGTCCGAGGAAACGAAGTCCTCTTCCACTATCTCGTTGATCTCATCGTAGGTTACAAAGCCCTTCTCCTTCCCTATCTCAACGAGTTGCCTAAGGCTTTCCCTGTCTACCATTCTTTACCTCCTGCACAAATTTATTGATAATAGACTTGCGAGCTCAACTTTCAAGTTTCCCCCTCCACTTTCTCACCGCATAAGGTCTGAAGCCTCCCCTGTGCTTCTTTATGAAGTCCCTCATGGATTCCCTGACCCCACCGGCTCCGATCTCCTCTGGGGGAATGTCAATCCTGAGCTTCTGGGCACTTGCATCAAAGTCCTTCTCTGGATCGGTAAGCTTGAGGTTCAGTATCTCTTCAGGAACCTGATAGTACTCCTCCCTCAGTATGCTCTGGGCATACTCTCTCGCGGTGCTGGAGAGATTGAACTCCTCAAGGTTTATCTGGGGCTTGAGCTCAAAAAGACCTTTGAGGAAGACCTTTTCCGTGAAGCTGAGGACTTTTGATCTCTCCTCCTGAGGTTCTCCTCCCCTGTACATGCGGGCTGTCAGGGCGTCAAGGGGTATTCTCGTAAGCCTGCTAAGTTCCGAAAGTAATGTGTAAGCCCTTATATCATCCTTCAAGAAGGAAGCAAAGTATATGAAGTCCTTCAGGCTTCTCTCCCTGTCCTCTCCCGACTCAACCTTTCTCTTTAAAAGGGAGAACAGGTCTTCCGAGCCCTCTATGAGCTCCTTCAGTGCCCTCCTTCCCTCTGAGAGGATGAAGTCGTGGGGATCCTTTCCTTCCGGAAGAAATACAGGATATACCTCTATCCCTTCCCTGAGAAGGTGGGGGACCGCGAGCCTCACAGCCTTCCTTCCAGCTTCATCGCCATCAAAAAGGAGGTAAGTCCTGTCCACCACTCTGGAGAGAAGACGG
>JALSTO010000180.1 GCA_026983685.1 Aquificaceae bacterium
ACTATCAGGAGTATGAGAACTATTACGTTTGGTATAACGAACTTTTCTATCAGCGATGCGTTTCTAAAGTACCTGCCTACCATCCGAAACCTCCTGCTAAATTATATCGGGCAATATGTTTCTAACCTTATCCAAAAAATCCCTTGCGGCAGACTCCTCGGGTATCTCCCTCTTGAGCTTCTCTATCAGAATCTTAAGCTGGCTCTCAGTCATGGCACTTTCCTTAAAGCGGAGCTCCTCAAGTCTCTTCTCCCATAGGAGTTTCCCAAGGGGACCTATACCCTTTATAAAGGCGGACTTTATCTCCGATACCTTATCAATAGGTATGGTCCTCACCTCTTCTACAGCGGAGTTTTCTTCAACCTCAACCCCATGCAGGACAATCTCCAAAGGCTGGGGCTTTTCAATAAGTGAGACATCGTAAAGTCTTATACTTCTGCCGGGAAGGTTCTCAACCTTTCTGGAGAGCTTTTCTTTCTCCTGCAAGTCCTCTACAAATATACCTCTGTCCTTTATAAGACTCTCAACAAGGTATCCTTTAAAGAAGAGATCGTATCTGTGTATTCCCTCACCCTCAACCACGACGATCGCATCCCTTTTGTCTTTTGATACCGCCTCCTGAGCCTCTTTATATGTTTTGAAACCCTCTTCAATTCTTCTCACATTATCGGAGTGTAGAGAGTAAAAGAAGCTCAGGACCTCGGGCTCCAAGGTATACATTGACATAAAGCTTTTGGCAGGTATCAGGTTTGCGTTTATGTAGTTAACAGCCCTGTCCCTGAAGGATCCGTCCCCACCAAAGACCGCAACGGGAAAGCCTCCTTGAAAGACCACGATGCCGAATAGACTTTCTTCTGTAAAGAGGGCAACGTAGCCATCAAGATGGCTTCTCTGGGCGAGGAGGAACTCCTTGTTTATGTCAAGAAAGCTCACGGAAACAGGCTCCTGTATGGGGGTTCCGAAGGGAAAGAATACAAGGGCACCGTCTTTCTCCACGTCGTGCCTGTATTCAATTATTCCCACCAGGTCATCAATGGTGGTCTCAAAAAAGGAAGCTACACCTTCCTTGCTTTCTATCCTAAACTCCTCGGGGGGGTGAACCCTTCTGATCCCGTCTGGACTGAAGCTGAGAGCCTTATAGGGCTTACCTTCGTAGAAGAGAAGGTAATCGTCCTTACTCCAGTAAACTACCTTAAGAAAGCCGGTTGTATCCTTCCTTCTTGCTTCATCAAGGACCTTGTTAAGGTTCAGAACACTAACGTCAAGGTCTCTGAAGAGAACCCTCTTTATCATAATCCCCTTCTTCCCCTTAAAGTATTCGGTACATGATCACTATAAGTTTACCTTACAGGAATCACAGAGGTCACATATGGGACACTCACCGCACTTGGGCTCTCTTGCCATGCAAATGTTCTTTCCGTGATTCAGGAGAAGGAAGGAGAACTTGGTCCAGTCCTTCTGAGGGACCATATCCCTTAGCTCAAACTCCACTTTGTCAGGGTCTTTTCCCTCGGTTAAGCCTATCCTCTGAGATACCCTGAGAACGTGCCTGTCAACTATTATCGCAGGCTTTTCATAAGCTCCTCCCACAACCATGTTTGCGGTCTTTCTACCCACACCCGGTAGCTTCACAAGCTCTTCAACGCTGTCGGGAACCTTTCCACCGAACTCCTTCACCAGCGCCTCACAGCACTTCTTCAAGAGCTTAGCCTTCCTTCTGTAGAAGTTTATGGAGCTTATGTCCCTCTCCAGCTCATCAAGAGGAGTGCGGACTATGTCCTCTGGACTCTTGTACTTGTTGAAGAGCTCTTCCCTGATAGAGTTCACCTTCTTGTCTGACTCCTGAGCTGCGAGTATAGCCTCAACGAGTAGCTGGAAGGCGTTTTCGTACTCAAGCTCTAACCTGGCATTCGGGTAGAGCTTCTCCAGTCTCTTTATTATCTCCTCTACCCTTCCAGCTCTTTCAGAACCTTCTCTACGTGTCCCTTTGCCTTTACGTTGTACCATGCCTTAAGCACCTTCCCCTCTTCATCTATAACGAAGGTTGACCTTATTATCCCCTTCGTGGTCTTCCCGTACATCCTCTTCTCCCCGTACGCACCGAAAGCCTGTGCCACCTTCTTGTCGGGGTCGCTCAGGAGAGGGAAGTTGAGATCGTGCTTCTCCTTGAACTTTTTATGGGAGCTTATGCTGTCTGGACTTATACCGACAACCCTGTAACCCTTTGACACGAGAACGTTCAGGTTGTCCCTGAAATCGCAGGCCTCCACGGTGCACCCTGGTGTGTTATCCTTAGGGTAGAAGTAGATTATCACCTTCTCCCCCCTGAAGTCCTTCAGGCAGAACTCCCTTTCCTCACCCTTCTCATCAATCCCCTTGAGGTAGAAGTCCGGAGCCTTATCTCCAGCTTTGAGCATACCGTGAACCTCCCTTTTCAGTTTAACATTATTATATGAATGTCTTTGTCTTTAAATCGGAGCTCTGGACGGCTCAATACACAGGTATAAAGGTAAACACCCTTGCAGCCTTTACACGGGTCCTTAAGGAGATTGACGACGATACTATATACTACCACCTTTACAGGAACCTCTTTGAGTACCACTTCCTGCCAACGGACTACGGGAACAGCTTCGCCTACTGGATGGCTGAGAACGGTTTTCCCGTTCTTGCGGAGAAGTTTTCTGCCATAGACTTGATAGAGTGTGTATGTATCTCAGACCTGAGGGAAGCTATGCTCAATATACTCCACAGCGGGATAGACGGTTTTGAGAGGATATGCAAGCCCTTCTACTTCATAAGGGCTGTCAGGAAGGTCGTGGATACCGGTGTAAGGGCTAAGGACATAGAGGAGTTTAAGGAAGGCTTGAATAAAGTCGGCGTGCATTCCCTCTTTCACCACCTCGTGACCTCCCGTCTCGTTCACGGCGAGCCTACCAACGACTTCTCCCGCTGGCTCAGGAGCATAGGTGAGGAGGAGAAGGCGGACAGGATAGAGAAAATAGATCTCATGGCATACAGCCTCTATGAGGTGAGGGATAGAATACTGAGGATTCTGGAGAGCTGAGATGTTTGAGGAGTATGCAAAGTACATAGATGTTGGAACGCTGAACGAGCTGAGCAAGTTGGCTGAGGAACTCAAGGGCGTCAGGGTTCTGCACGTGAACTCCACGAAGATGGGAGGGGGAGTTGCGGAGATACTCCACAGGATGGTTCCGCTAATGAACGAGCTGGGTATAGAAACCCGTTGGGAGGTTATAAAGGGGGACATTGAGTTTTTCAAGGTAACTAAGAAGATACATAACCTCCTTCACATGCCCGGCAGGGAAAGCCTCAGCCATCAGGACATCATAACCTACATGAGGCACACCTACGAGAACGTTGCGGCTATAGATACGGACTACTACGATGTCATCTTTATCCACGACCCCCAGCCCTTGGGACTTATAGTTAAGAAGAGAGAAGGGCAGAAGTGGATATGGCGCTGTCACATTGATGTCTCAACCCCTGACGAGGAGACCTGGAAGTTTCTTGAGATGTTCGTTAACGGCTACGACGGGGGGATATTCCACATCCCCGAATTTGTCAGGGAAGGTGTTCGGATACCCGCCTTCATAATACCTCCCTCCATAGACCCACTGCATGATAAGAACATACCCCTTGAAGAGGGCTTTATAAGAGAAACACTGGAAAGGTTTGGCATAGACCCAGAGAGACCTATAGTCCTGCAGGTCTCAAGGTTTGACAGGCTGAAGGACCCCTTCGGGGTAATTGAAGCGTACCGCATAGTGAAGAGAAGGTACGACTGCCAGCTTGTCCTCGCCGGCTCCTTTGCGGATGACGATCCCGAGGGAGCTCAGGTCTATAGGGAGGTGCTGGAAGCAAAGGGAGGGGATGAGGACATCTTTGTTCTAAACCTTCCCCCCGACAGCCACAGGGAGATAAACGCCCTTCAGAGATCTGCGACCGTTGTGGTTCAGAAGTCAATAAGGGAGGGCTTCGGTCTCGTTGTATCTGAGGCCATGTGGAAGGGAAAACCCGTCGTGGGAAGCAATATAGGGGGGATAAGGAGGCAGATAATCAACGGTGTGACCGGCTATCTTGTCAGCAGTATAGAGGGAACCGCCTACAGGGTTAAACAGCTCCTTGCCAACGATAAAAGCAGGGAGGAGATGGGCAGAAACGCACACCTGCGTGTAAAACACAGCTTCCTGATAACCAGACACCTAAAGGACTACCTTCTTGTAATTCACAGGCTCCTTAAAAACCCATAGACCTCCTCAACGTTCTTCAGAAGTATATCCGCCTCCGGGGGCTTTCTCTCACCGACGAATACCCCTGTCCCTCCAAGCTCCTTCACAGCCCTGAGAGCATCCCTGTCCGTTGTATCATCACCTATGTATATCACGGGTTCTTGCCCGTCCCACTTTATGAACTCAAGGAAGTTCTTTACCGCAGTTCCCTTATCAAATCCCCCGTAAACAGCCTCAAGGACCTTCTTTCCCTCAATCACCTTCTTCGGTGGGTGCTTCTCTATAAACTCTCTGAAGGCTTCCTTTACCCTCTCTTCCTCCTTTTCCCCGACCTTCCTGTAATGAACCGCAAAGCACCCCTCCTTTTCCTCAATTATCACCCCTTTAACGGAGGATAGCTTCTCCTTCAGGGAACTTAGGTCGGGAGCCTTTGCGGTTGCAAACCTCTTCAGGAGCCTCCCATTCCTGTATATGCTCGCTCCGTGGGAGGTTATGACATATATTGTAGGGGGTATATCCCCAAAGACCCCTCTCAGGCTCTCAATGTCTCTGCCGGTGATCATGGCTAAGGTGTGCCTCTTTGCGAGCTCGGTAAGAAACTTCTTCCTCGCCGGCTCTATCTTAGCCTCCGCCGGGTCTGAGACTATAGGGGTTAAGGTCCCGTCATAGTCAAGGAGCAGGATCATAGAGTAAGAATATTATAATTGCAATGTGGATGAGAGGGTTGAAATCGCTCCTTTTTCTCTTTGTCTTCTTGCCACTTCTTGTTTTCTCCCAAGAGACCCTTCATTATGTCCCTGGAAGAGGGCTCAGGATACAACCTATAAAATCTACACTTGGTGGCTACGTAACCGTATCATACGAAAGGAGCGATATTCATGAAAGCTTTGAACTTGACGATTTAGCCCTACTTATCTACGGACATCCCCTGGAAAGATTCAAGTACTTTCTTGAACTTGAATTGGATGACCTTTACTCGGTAAAGAATGGGAAAAAGAGATTTAAAAAGAGGATTGATATAGAGAGGGGATATATTGAGTTCCTCCTCTCGGAAGCTTTCAAACTGAGAGCGGGAAGGTTCATAACGCCCGTAGGACTGTGGAACCCCATACACATAAACGTTCTCAAGTGGACAACCTCCGATCCTCTGACCGCCACGGAGTTCTTTCCGAAGTTCACCACGGGGCTGGAGGTCTTCGGAAACCTTCCGTCGGACTTCAGCTACTCCATGTTCGCCCAGAACAACAGAGGGATAAGTGAGGGCTACAACAACTTCTTAACGAGAAAGGTGATAGGAGGTGAGCTGAGAAAGGAGCTGGGCGAGAACCTCAAGATAGGACTTAACGGAGGGTGGTTTGAAATAAAAGAGCCGGAGGAGGAGCTTACCTTCTTCGGAACGAATATCCTCTACAGGGTCCCGAAGCTTGAGCTTTCCGCAGAGCTTATGTATGCCATTGAAAAGGAAAAATACCTCCCGGAAACAAGGTGGAGCTACAGGCTATCTTACTATGCTCAGGGAGTTTACAGGGTCTTCAGGGGCAATTACGCCATAGTCAGGTACGGGTTTTTTAAGGACAAATCAGACCTGCGCCACTACAGGATACTAACCTTAGGCTGGAACTTCAGACCTGTCTACTACACAGCCTTCAAGGTTGAGTATCAGCTCAGAAGAAAGAAGGAGCTCAGCACTTTTCTTACATCTTTTTCGTGGATGTTCTGAGGATGGGTGGTGTGATCGTAGCTCTACTTACGGCGCTTGCGGTGGCGGTTGGATGGGCGGGGGATATAGTGTTTATCGTCAGTAAAGATTCAGATATAGAGGGCATCACCCTTTCGGAGCTAAGGAAGATATATCTGAGAGAGAAAGAGTTCGTTGGAGGACAGTACGCAGTGCCTGTGAACCTGCCTGCCGGTAACCCTATTAGAAAGGTGGTTGAGAGAAAGGTGCTCAGGATGGACAGGGAGGAGCTTGAGCTTTACTGGAACAGAAAGTACCTTGATGGAACCGAACCTCCTGTGGTTCTTTCTTCAGAGAAGGCGGTCAAGGAGTTCGTCAGAAAGGTTAAGGGAGCCATAGGGTATGTTGATGAAGACAACCTTGAAGAAGACCTTAAAGTCATATACCGTCTGAAAAGATGAGTAGGCTCAGAAAAAGCTTTCGTCTCAAGGTAACCTTATCCTTCTTGCTTGCAGGAATGCTTCCCTACCTTGCCTTCTCCCTTCTATCCCTGTTCCAGGTCAAGGGTATCATTGAAGAGGATATAAGGCGAGACCTTCGGACTAAGACTTACATACTGGTTCACGAAGTTACAGAAGTCGTCCAGTCCCTTAAGGAAAACATGGCTCACTGGGCGGGTTTGAGCCTCATGAACGACATAGTTGTCATGGATATAGACAAGAGGATAGCCCGATTTCTCAAGGAAGTTAAGAAGGATCTGGGATTCAAAGGGTACATTATCGTTGTTAACAACCGTAGTCTAATAGTTGCGTCTTCGGATGCGGAGCTCATAGGTAAGTCCTTCAGCTTGGAAAGGTTTCCGGAGAAGAAATTCCTTAGGCTTGAGGTTCCGGTGAGAGCCTCTTTTGGTCAGAAGCAGGAACTGGGAAGTATAGTTCTGCTTTACTCCTGGGACAACTTTGCAAACTACTTGATAGATGAAGAAGTTGTTACATCCCTTGTAAATCCTGAGCTGGAAGTGGTCGTAGGTTCCCGAGGATTGAGCCTCAAGTCCTTCGCGGAAGGTTTCGGCTCTGATGCCAAATACATATACTATCGTGCCAGGTTAAGTACCGCACCCCTTGAGGGATGGTTCCTCGTGGTAGGCATGGATAGGGATAGGGCTTTCAGCCCCCTTTACAGCATGCTCCTCGGTCTGGGAAGTTCCGCCCTCATCGGTGTGGTTGCCATAGTAGGGGCTTCTCTTTTTGTGTCCGCCAGAACCCTCAGGTCTGTCGGCGAGGTTTCGCAGACCGCCAACTATATAATGGAGACGAGAGACTATGCGCAAAGAGTTCCGGTGCACGGCGATGACGAGATAGCCCATCTGTCTGTGAGCTTTAACAGCTTGCTGGAGGAGGTTCAGAGGTCTATAAGGGAGCTTGAAGAAGAAAGCGTAAGAAGACTGAAGCTCTTTAAGAAGCTCGTTGAGATAATCACGCTTATCCTGAAGCAGGAAGACGAACAGGAGCTACTGAGGGTTGCGGAGGAAAGATTGAGAGAATTTCTCGGCGCGGATGTAAGGATAGAGAAAGGTGCAGGAGGCGGAGCGGGATACGAGATAAAAGCCCACGTCTTCTTGGGGGAAGCTCTGGAAGAGAGGGTCGTTGGCTACATACAGATCGGAGAGAGTCTGCCTGAGATTGATGAGTTTATAAAGTCGGTCAGGGATATGCTTTCTTTTCAGATAAGCAGGTTGAATCTCCTGAAGTTTCAAAGCTACCTGAAGGAGAAGGCGGAATCCGCATCTAAGGCTAAGTCCCTGTTTATAGCCAACATGTCCCATGAGCTTAGGACACCGCTGAATGCCATAATAGGGTTTGCCCAGCTCATAAGCTCGGACCCTTTTCTACCCGATGATGTCAGGGAGATGGCTCGGCGCATAGAGGTATCCGGGAAGCACCTGTTGGAGATAATAAACAACATCCTTGACCTTGTAAAGGTTCAGGCTGAGAAGATGAAGGTCAGACCTCAAAGGGTTGAGTTGAGAACCCTTATTGAAGAAGTTGAGTACATGCTCTTGCCCGCCTTGAAAAAGGAAGGGCTCACCATAGAGCTTGAAAAGCCTTCCATTGAGGTAAGAACAGACCCGAGCCTTCTCAAGCAGATATTGCTTAATTTGCTCACAAATGCAGTTAAATTCACCGAGAGGGGTTCTGTAAAGCTGAAGGTTGAAAAAAGAAAAGGCTATCTGAAGTTTCGTGTAATTGACACAGGCATAGGGCTTACAGAAGAGGAAAGAAGCAGACTCTTCAGGACCTTTGAACAGATTGAAAACCCGATGCAGAAGCTTTACAGAGGTACAGGTCTCGGGCTTGCTTTAACGAAAGAACTCGTAGGTCTTCTTGGAGGTGAGATAGGTGTGGTTTCTGAAGGTAAGGGAAAGGGTTCGGAGTTCTGGTTCACTATCCCCTGTTGAGGAGAAGCTCTATCTTCTTCCGCAGAATGCTGAGGTCCACGGGCTTTGTCAACAGAGAATTGGCAAGACTTTCACATCCTGGGCATGTTTCATCAAGGGCTGTTAGGATTATAACCGGTATATCTCTGGTCGCAGGATCCTCCCTTATCGTCTTGAGTGCGGTAAAACCGTCCATGTTGGGCATCATAGCGTCCAGGATTATCAGATCGGGTCTTTGAGTTTTAAGCAAGCGGAGAGCCTGAAGTCCGTCTTCCGCTTCAAGAACACTGTAGCCCAGTCTATGCAGGAATATCCTTATTAAGAACCTGTTCTGCTTGTCATCGTCAACCACGAGGATGCTCTTCATATCAGCAAAATTGCTCCAACCTTATCCCTCAGGGCACTGCCTATAAATCTATCTCCGTCTCTGTCTATTGCCAGATAGCTCTTTGAAAACTCTTTAAGCTTTTCTGAAGGAAGACAGAAGCAGGCGGTTGCAAGAGCATCAAGCTCTGCTCCCTTAAAGCCCCTTTCAACGAGCGTAAGGCTTGCCCAGATATTTTCCTGAAAACCTTTAAGTGGATTGAATATGTGGTGATTTTCCTCCTTTCCTATGAACCTCTCGTAGCTCCCGCTCGTGGTTATCGTTGTTTCATCTTCTGTGGTTTCAATGATGGCGATATTTCCTTCTCCGGCAGGATTCTTTACACCTATCCTCCATCGCCTGCCGTAGGTGCATATCTCTCCCCCTATGGAGACAAGGACCTTCGTCGCACCCGCATCAAGAAGGAACTCCGCAAGCCTCTGGGACGCCCAGCCCTTGGCTATACCCCCGAGGTCCAGGAACATACCCTCTTCCTCAAGGAAGACCTCATCTCCCGAGATATTCACCTTACGATAATCTACAAGGTGCCTGACCCTTTCTATCTCCTCAGCGGATGGTATCCTCTCCTTCCTACCGAAGCCGAAGAGCCTGTGAACTATAACACCTACCGTAGGGTCAAAAAGACCGCCCGTCGCCTCTGCTATCCTGACAGCTCCCTTTATGAGTCCTACCACATGAGGAGGGCACTTCACCGAGGATAGACCTGCATACCTGTTTATGCGAGATATGTAGGAGTTTTCCCTGTAAACAGAAAGCTCCGCTTCTATCTTTTGAGCGATCCTGAGGGCTTCTTCAAGCTTCCCATCGGGCAGGTCCGCCTTTATAAGTATCTCGGTTGACATGACTTTATCGGAGAGGGAGTTTATGCTTCTTCTCAAGATTCCGAACATCGCTCTACCCCCTAAAAGCTGTATTCAAATGTAAACCCCTTTCCAGAGACCTCCGCTCTGAATCTCCTTGTAAATATAAGCGTAAAGATACCGCTCAGGACTGCACCCGCTATGACGTCCTTCCAGTAGTGTGCCCTTGCATGAACTCTGCTGAAACCTACCAGAGAAGCAAGAGCTACCGACGGAACACCCCACTCCGGTCCATACCTTTTCCAGAGGAACCACGCCCCCGAAAAGGCTGAAGCGGTATGCCCGGAAGGGAAGGAGTGCTTTCCACCGTTGGGTCTTTTCTCATTTACGGTGTATTTGAGCAGGTATGTGGTAGCCATCGTTGAACCGTAACTTTCTGCAAACTGCAAACTTCCCTTTCTGTCCTTAAGATAAAGGGTCCTTCCGAGAGCTACAGATGGCAGGGCTATCTGCATCACATCTCCGTACAGGGTAAAAAGGTCTTTTGAGAAGGAGGGCGCAAGAAGCCCTCCCGTGATCAGAAGCTGTAATCCAAGGATACACTTCCGAACCATGCGGTTATCCTGTCCTTGCCGTACCAATTCTTTATGTAGCTGTTGGAGGAGGTCATGTAGTAGTTCACAGCTCCTTTGAGCTTGAATCCCGAAAGACCGAAGCCCTTTATGAAGAGTAGACCGAGAGTCCTTGAGCTGAAGGCTGATAGCCTGTAATCTACAGCGACGTATCTATCCGTGAGCTTATAGTCCTGCAGTTCCTTTGCAAAGTCCGCCTTGGTCTGGGTGTAGTATCTGAACCTTATACCCAAGGTCAGCTCCTTGGCTACGTCCCTCAGCAGTTTCACGTCACCAGTGTGAGACCTTATCCCCCAGTCGTCGGTGTAGTATCTGTAAGAGAGGTTTACACTCGTGGGCTCATTTATGAGTTTGACGAACTTGATCGCGAAGGCGTGCCCTTTCCTTGTCTGGGGCAGGGTTTCAAACCTTGCAAAGTCCTTTCTCAGGAGGTAGTGATAGGGTGAGCCGAGGAATCCCTCCGAATAGAGGTTTGAGTAGATGAGCTGGAGCATCGCTGTCGGAGAGAGGAGCTGGGATACAGAGAAGTCTATCTTCCTCTCCTTCCTGTCACTTCGTGGCAGGTTCCTCTTGAAGACAGGTTCCCACTTATCAAAGGACTGGGAGAAGCTGATGCCCACGGCGGTGTTCTGGAGGTTGAGCTGACGGATGTAACTTCCGAAAACCGACCTGCCTGTGTAGTCCCTCTCCGTTGAGTAGTAGGCACCGAGGGTCAGGGTGTTGTCCCCGTCATCGTAAACCCCGAGGATGGTAGGTGCGTAGCGAACATCGTCAAAGGTTCTCCTCGCTGTAGCTCCCGTAACCGCGTCGGATATGACCGGAGAGCCACCCTTCCTTATGCTCGCTGCGGATATGGCGTCTATCCTCATCTTTATACCTATGAGGAACTTCTTTGTAAGGGTTTTGAAGAAGGAGAAAGTCGGAGAGTAAACCTGAACATCCGTGTTGTCTGTGTAAAAGTCAAAACTGAGTCCCGCCTTGTCTTCTAAAGAGCTTGCGAAGGCTTTGATGGGAAGTAGAAGAGAAAGGAGTCCGAAGAGCCTTTTTATCTGCATCCGCACCCTCCTTGGAAGGAACTC
>JALSTO010000181.1 GCA_026983685.1 Aquificaceae bacterium
GAACCTAAAGAGGTTCCCAAAGAAGAAGGCTGAAAAGATAGCCCTGATACAGAGCCAGCTCCGCACGCTTAAGGATTTCTACAACGTAGAGGTGAAAGCCTGCAGGATAGCCATGGAGAGGGGCAGGATAAAAGGAGTGCCAAAGTTCATAGAAACCGTCCCAAACAGCTGGATAACTCTCATAGAGCTTCAGAATAAAGGCTACGCCTTCGTTCCATTCTAAAATTTTTATTCTCAGGAGCGAAACTTATAATACAACCCTATGAGCTTAGAAGACCTTGAGAAGTTCCTTCCCGTTGTGATAATAAACAGCAACTACGTGATAACCTCCCTTAACGAAACGGGTAAAGCTATGCTGGGCGACGTGGTGGGAAGGAAATGTTTTCAAGCGCTGTACAACCTTGAGAAGCCCTGTCCCGAGTACAACATAAAGTGCCCCATAGTCTCCAAGGAGGAGGGAGTAGATACGATCACCCTTGACTTTGAGGTTTACTTAAGGTCCTACGGCAAGCTCCCCGTTGGAGGGGTTTACTGGGAGTCCCTGATAAACATAACCAACCTTACCATGATAAGGTCTGGCATATTTGATACTCTCACAGAGCTATACAACCGCAGGTTTCTTTCGGGCGTATTTGAGAAGTTGATGTACCTCTGGCACAGACACGGAGAGACCTTTTCCATCCTGTTTCTAGACCTTGACAACATGAAGAGGATAAACGACGAGTACGGTCACCTTTCAGGTGACGAGGCTCTGAAAAAGGTAGGGCAGTGTATAAAGCTTCATCTCAGGAGGTCGGATATAGGTGTCAGGTACGGCGGTGACGAGTTCCTGATCCTTCTTCCCAAAACGGACATGGACAACGCAGTTAAGGTTGCAAAGAGGATCAGGGAGTGTATAAGGTCAATCCCCTTTGTAATGAGCATATCCGCAACCATAGCTGTATCTGAGGTCAGGAAGGAAGACAGGATGCCCGAAGACCTAATAGAAAGGGCGGACAAAGCCCTATACTTCGCAAAGAATAAGAAAATGGGCTCTATAGCGGTCGCCAAGGAGAACGATACCTTTGAGATAGTGGAGTAAAATTAAATCCATGCTTGATATAGAGCTAATCAGAAGAAAGCCTGACTTTGTTAAAGAGCGCCTTTCAACCAGAGACAGGGAACTGCCAAAGCTTATAGATGATGTGCTTGAGCTTGACAGCAGAAAGAGGAAGATACTCACTGAGCTTGAATCCCTTAGGGCTGAGAGGAACAGGAAGAGCAAGGAGATAGGGTTTTACAGGAAAGAAGGCAGGGACACTCAAGCCCTTGAGGAGGAGGTAAGGAAGCTAAAGCTCAAGATAGAGAAGCTGGAAGAGGAGTTCTCCGATATAGAGGAAAGGCTCAAAGAGGTTCTTCTCAGGATTCCAAACCTACCCCACGAAAGCGTGCCCGTTGGCGAGAACGAAGAGGACAACGTTGAGATAAGGAGGTGGGGCGAGCCCCCAGAGTTTATGTTCAAGCCAAGACCTCATTGGGAGATAGGGGAGAAGCTTGGCATACTTGACTTTGCAAAGGGAGCAAAGCTATCAGGAAGCAGGTTCACAGTGGTAAGAGGTATGGGAGCCCGTCTTGAGAGGGCACTGGTAAACTTTATGTTGGACCTCCACAGGGAGAAGGGATACCAAGAGGTAATACCTCCCCATCTTGTCCGTCCAGAGGTGCTCATCGGAACAGGTCAACTACCAAAGTTTGAGGAAGACCTTTACAGGTGTGAGAGGGACAACCTCTACCTTATCCCTACCGCGGAGGTACCTCTTACAAACCTATACAGGGGGGAGATACTCAAAGAGGAAGACCTTCCCATATATCTTACCGCCTACACACCCTGCTACAGAAGGGAGGCTGGTTCCCACGGGAAGGATATAAGAGGGATAATACGACAGCATCAATTCAACAAGGTTGAGCTTGTCAAGATAGTGCATCCAGATACCTCCTACAGTGAGCTTGAAAGCCTGACAGCGGACGCGGAGGAAGTTCTCAAACTCCTTAATCTACCCTACAGGGTTGTGGAGCTGTGTACGGGAGACCTGGGATTTTCAGCCTCCAAGACTTACGATATAGAAGTTTGGTTCCCCTCTCAGAACAAATATAGAGAGATATCCTCCTGCTCAAACTGCGAGGACTTTCAGGCAAGGAGGATGAAGACAAGATTCAAGGACTCTTCGGGAAAGAACAGGTTTGTTCACACACTGAACGGCTCAGGTCTTGCGGTGGGAAGAACCCTCGCGGCAATACTGGAGAACTATCAGAGGGAAGATGGTACCGTTGAGGTCCCCGAGGTGTTGAGAGACTATGTAAAGGCTGACATTATTTCCCCAACTTGATCCTCTTCCACAGCTTCCCACCGCTGTATATCTCTATAAAGCTCACATCCTTT
>JALSTO010000182.1 GCA_026983685.1 Aquificaceae bacterium
CCTGACCATCTCAGTCCAACCTGTCGGTCAGCTTCAGCCTTCCCTTCTCGTCCGTATCAAAGACCTTCACCTTTATCCTCTGACCTACGGAGAACCTTTCCTTTGCGTTCCTGATCCTCTCTTTCATGTTCTCAACGTGAAGGAGACCTATCTTGCCGGGCATTATCTCAACAAATACTCCGTAAGGTTCAACCCTCGTCACCGTCCCTTCATAAACCTCTCCAACCTTGACCTCTGGAGCCTTCTCCCCATCAAGCCCCACCGTGGTCAGCTTCGGTCTTCCCATCTCATCAACCTCAAGGACCTTTACCTTGAGGACATCTCCGACGCTGTACTTGTCTCCCGCGTGCCTCACGGGTTGTGCCATCTTGGAAACGTGAAGGAGACCTATCTTGCCGGGAAGTATCTCAACGAAGACTCCGTAAGGCTCAACCCTCGTCACAGTCCCCTCGTAAATCTTTCCCACCTCAACGTCCTTTATGATGCTTTCTATAATCTCTATCGCCTTGGCTATAGCCTCATCGGAATAACCCGTAAGGAACACCTTCCCTTCCTCCCCTACCCAGACCTTGACCTCGGTCTCCTCGTATATCTTCTTCACGTTCGCTCCGCCGGGACCTATTATCAGAGGTGCCTTCTCTTCGGGAACCCTGTATATAACTATCCTCGGTGCGTAGGGGGAGAGCTCCTTTCTGGGCTCGGGTATAGCCTCGTACATCTTCTCAAGTATGTAGAGCCTGCCCTCCTTAGCCTGCTGGAGAGCTTCCCTCATTATCTCCCGGGTTATGCCCTTTATCTTTATGTCCATCTGTATGCTCGTCACCCCGTCCTTAGTTCCAGCCACCTTGAAGTCCATGTCTCCGAGGTGGTCCTCATCTCCCAAGATGTCGGAAAGGATAACGTACCTTTCCCCCTCCTTTATAAGCCCCATCGCTATGCCCGATACGTGCTTCCCATCCTTTACGGGCACACCCGCATCAAAGAGGGCTAAGGAGCCTCCGCAGACGGTTGCCATTGAGGTTGAGCCGTTGGACTCAAGGATGTCTGAGACCACCCTTATTATGTAGGGGAACTCCTCCTCGTCGGGTATGACAGGCTCAAGCGCTCTCTCCGCAAGGGCACCGTGCCCTATCTCCCTCCTCCTCGGGGGTCCCCAGGAGCGCGCCTCTCCGCCCGAGAAGGGCGGGAAGTTGTAGTGAAGCATGAACCTCTTGAAGACCTCTCCCTCCGCTATGGTCTCTATCATCTGTGCCTCTTCGGGAGCACCGAGGGTAACGGTCACGTAAGCCTGGGTCTGCCCTCTCGTAAACACCGCACTACCGTGCGGTCTCTCAAAGGGATGAACCTCTATGTTTATGGGTCTTATCTCGTTGGGCTTCCTTCCGTCTATCCTTATACCCTCGGTCAGTATCTTCTCCCTCATCAGCCTGCTTTCAAGCTTCTTGAAGAAGTAGCGGACGCTGAAGTGCAGATCTTCAGGAACCTCATGCCTCTGTATGAACTCCTCAACTATATTCCCGAGAGCTCTGTTCCTCTCCTTCTTGTCCTGTATTGAGAAGGCGGATACGATCTTCTCTGCACACTCCTCCTCAAGAGCCTTAAGAAGGCTCTCATCAAGGCTGATGCCTTCAAACTCAAACTTGGGCACACCCGCTTTCTCTCTCAACCTCTCCTGTGCCTCAAGGACCTCCCTTATAGCCTCCTGACCGAAGAAGAGCGCCTCGGTTATAACCTCCTCGGGCACCTCCTTAGCTCCGCCCTCCACCATTACTATGGCTTCCTTGGTTCCAGCCATGACTATCTCAAGGTCCGCTGATTTTCTCTCCTCGTAAGTGGGATTTGCTACAAACTCACCATCCACCCTGCATACCCTGACCCCGGCGATGGGTCCCTCAAAAGGTATCCTTGATATATGGAGTGCCGCGGAAGCACCCGTTATGGCGAGGACATCAGGATCGTAGAGGTCATCCGCGGAGAGGGTGAGGGCTGTTATGACGACATCATGAAAGAAGCCCTCTGGAAAGAGAGGTCTTATGGGTCTATCTATAACCCTTGATGCAAGTATCTCCCTCTCAGTGGGCTTGCCTTCCCTCTTTATAAAGCCTCCCGGAATCCTTCCGTAGGCTGAGGGTCTCTCTCTGTAATCAACCGTCAGCGGGGTGAAGTCAATCTCGCTGTTGGGCTCATCGGACATCACGGCGGTTACCAGAACCGCCGTCCCTCCCTGCCTGACCACAACCGCACCGTCAGCCTGCTTTGCGTACTTACCTACCTCTATTATCAGGGGTTCTCTGCTGTTTCCTATCCTCGCGCTCTCCTCCATCTCACTTTACCTGAAGTCCCATCTTCTTGGATATCTCAACGTATCTCTGGTAGTCGGTTTCCCTCAGGTATTCAAGGAGCTTCCGCCTCTT
>JALSTO010000183.1 GCA_026983685.1 Aquificaceae bacterium
GCTATCTCCCGAAGCTATAGAGGACAAACTCAATAAGATCCTGGGGGCAACATGAAACTAAAGGTCGTTTACTTCGGAGCATCCCTGGCGGGAAAGAGCACCAACGTAAAGGTCCTCTACGAGAGGTTGAAGGAAAGGGGAATAACAAAGGGCGATTACATATCAATGGAGACCGATGAGAACAGAACCCTCTTCGTTGAGATGTTCCTCAGCTCCATAAACCTTGAAGGGCAGGAGATAGACATAAAGGTCCTGACTACGCCAGGTCAGTTCAGGCTCCATCCTCTCAGGAAGGTCATAATGAAGGGTGTTGATGGACTTGTCTTCGTGGTTGACAGCTCCAAGGAAAGGGAGAACATAAACTTCTTAGTTCTTAGGGAGACCGCTGCTGTTCTCAAAGAGCAGGGTTTTGATCTTTACTCTTTGCCTGTTGTGGTTCAGTACAACAAGAGGGACCTGCCAGATGCCCTGCCCGTAGATGAGCTTGAGCCGGTTTGCAATCCGTGGGGGACCGAATACATAGAGGCGGTAGCTACCGAGGGGAAGGGGGTCGTTGAAACCTTCCAGTCAATAGTCAAGAAGATACTCGTTGAAAAGGCATGCGCCAAGAAATAAAAGAGAAGGTGAACATAGAGCTTCTGAATGCAGAAGCTCTGATAGAGGATTTAAAAAGGAGGAAGTTCACAGGACTGGTGAAGATAACCACCTGGGAGGGTGAGGACTACATACCCATTTACGAAGGGGAGGTGCAGAAGATATACATAATTACCAAGGGGGGAATGGAGGAGACAAGCTACACCTCCTACGGCTTTCCCCAGACAGGGGTTGTAGAGATAATTGAGACGGATGTAGTGAGCCTCATGAACGGTCTCAGGGAGGACTTTGACCCTGAGAGTGCCGGACCTTTAGCCTTAGCAGGTTACGGCGAAGAGTTTCAGCCAACTACACCAGCCCTTCACGTTGACATCAACCACTTTATAGGGCTGGCACACCGGAGCCACTTCAACGGCTACCTGCTCTTTCACACACAGAGGGAGCCTTTGGGAATGGTAGTATTCTACAATGGCGAAGTGGTAGGTGTGTTCGCTCCCGGCAGAGCTGGAGAGAGGGCTCAGAACTACATAAGCATGAACCTGAAGGGAAGTCTTGTAAGCATATTTCTCCTTGACTCCGAGTTCGTTCCACTCCTGCTCGCTATGGGCAGGATTGAGAAGATCAAAGGTGGAAAAATAATGAACAGGGAGGAGCTCAACGTCGTGAGGGAGGATGCAGTTGCGAGGAGGATGAACGCCCTTCTGTACCATGATGGCGGAAGAGTTAAGAAGTACTACCAGTTCTTTTACAAAGGTCATGAGGTAAAGGGAATACTCCAGGAGCTCTTCAGCATGGAGGACGTTCCTCAGGAGAGTGTTGATTTTCCGGGAGAATTTGCCCTTTACCCCCTTTATGTTGATACCGAACCGAGACCCATCTCCTTAAGTCTGAGACCTGTCCCGGAGGTGATTGACAGCGTTCCTCCGGAGAGGCTTGCAGAGCTTAAAGACGCTTTCGTTGACGAGATGGGACCGGTGGGGAATATAATCTGGAAGAAAGTTCTTGAGGGCTTTGGCTGGACGGAGGAGGCGGTGCCGATCAGTAGGCTTGAAGAGTTCATAAAGAGGCTTGCGGAGGAGATACCCTATAAAGAGCATAGAGAGGCTTTCTTGAAACGGGTCAGGAGGTCATAAAATGAGGGGATTTTTCAGAAGCATCAGGGCTGAGATAACCTTCCTAATCGTTGTAACCGGCTTTATCGTGGGTGCGGGAGTAGGTCTATTCATCTACAAGGAAACCATAGACAGGGCTGTTGATTCCGCAAGGAGCAGGATAGACACAACGATGGCTTTCGTTAAAGCCTCAAGAAACTACGTAAGGAAGGTTCTGAGACCGAGAGTTGATGAGCTCTTGGCTGGGGGATGTACAAAGGAGGATTTCATACTTGAGGCGCAGTCCTCTTCCTTCTTTACAGCCTCCATATTCAAAAGCGTGAACAGGGAAATCCCCGACATGAAGCTCAGACAGGTCGCCATAAACCCACTGAACCCAAAGGACAAACCCAACGATACCGAGATGTGGGTAATAGCCTACCTGAGGTCAAAGAACCTGAGGGAGTATGAAGGTATAACCCTCCACAACGGAAGGAATTACTACATAAAAGCCTTCGCGGTTATACCCAAGAAGGGGTGTCTGAGGTGTCATGGCAAAGTTGAGGATATGCCCGTTGCGGTCAGAAACCTATACAAGCCCAAAAGAGACCCCAACTGGCCAGTGGGAAAGGTCAACGGTGCGGTCATGGTTTACGTGCCCTTTGAGAGCGTCCTTGAGAAGGCACGTATTGACGGACTCATAAATGGGGGTATCGTAG
>JALSTO010000184.1 GCA_026983685.1 Aquificaceae bacterium
TGGTTCAGTCCCCGGGATACTCCTCGGCTCAAAGACCCTTTTTCTGCTTGATAGGGATGCACTCCGCATCACAATAGGCTCCTTTATCCTCTTCCTCGGTCTTTACGACCTTTTGGTTCAGAGGAAGTTCTTGAAAAGCTTCAGTATGAAAAGGAGCCTCGGGGCGAGCCTGAGCACCGGCTTTGTGGGAGGTTTCTTTGCAGGCTTGATAGGTATGGGAGGACCACCTCCGGTGGTTTATCTGAATCAGGTTCTTGAGGATGTGGAGGAATTCAAGAGCACCCTCACCCTCTTTTTTACCTCCAACATAATATTTAGGATAATCTTCTACGGGCTTGAAGGCGGTTCCCAGCACTTCAGCCTATCTCTGATATATGCGGGAGCTCTCAGCATACCCTTAGCGGTTTACCTCGGTCTATCCCTTTCAAGGAGACTCAAGCCTACCCAGCTCAAGGTTTTGATATCCGTGAGTGTTGTTGTTTTGGGAGTGGCTCTTGTAATAAGGCACTGATTGTGCTACCATGTTAACAAATGTTTACAAGGGAGCTAGTCCTCTGGCTTCACGTCCTGCTCGCCACCTTCTGGGTCGGGGGAATGATATTTCTATCCCTCGTCATAGCACCCTACATAAAGGACAAGCCCTTCAGGAATGAAGCCTTTCAGGAGGTCGGCAGGAGGTTCAGCCTCTACGGAACGATGATAACACTGACCCTCCTTCTCATAACTGGTCTGGGTAACGCCTACCTGCTCCACGGGGGGCTTTCCAAAAGGTCAATCCTTGAAAAGCTCGGGGTCTTCCTCCTCATACTCATAGTCTCCCTTGTTCACGACCTCTGGGCTGGCAAGAAAGCCCTCTACTCTGAGAAGCACAGGCACTGGGCGAGGTGGCTTGGTCTTATTAACCTCCTCCTTGGCTTCGTAGCTGTCTGGATGGGAGTCAGGATAAGGCTCGGTCTCTGAAGTATCATAATATCCTGGAGGTGCTCCCATGGTAGAGAAGAGGATGCTCATTGGGGGAGAGTGGAAGGATTCTCCCCAGAAGATAGATGTCGTTTATCCCTACACAGGAGAGGTGGTGGGAAGGGTACCCAAGGGAACGGAAGAGGACGTCTTGAGGGCGATTGAGTCTGCAAAAGAAGGCTTTAAGGATATATCCTCTCTCACCGCCTACAAGAGGTACGAGATACTCATGAGAACCGCCCGAATAATAGAGGAGAGGGCTGAGGAGTTTGCCCGGACCCTCGTCTATGAAGTGGGAAAGACGATAAAGGAGGCGAGGACGGAAGTCCAAAGGGCAATCCAGACCCTCATATTCTCCGCGGAGGAGGCAAAGCGCCTGAACGGTGAGACCTTCCCCGTTGACGCCCATCCAAACGGTGTTGGAAAGGTAGGCTTCTACATAAGGGTTCCTGTCGGTCTAGTCTCAGCCATAACACCCTTCAACTTTCCCCTGAACCTCTCAATGCACAAGGTAGCTCCCGCCTTAGCCTGCGGAAATGCGGTTATACTCAAGCCCTCCGAAAGAACACCCCTGACACCCCTCATGCTTGCGGAAGCTCTCTTAGAAGCCGGACTTCCTCCGAAGGCTCTCTCGGTCATACCCGGGTACGGTGATGTAGGCAAGGCGATGACCACCCACCCCGATGTTAGGGTGGTATCCTTTACCGGGAGCAAGAAGGTAGGGGAGATAATAACGAGGCAGGCAGGTATAAAGAAGGTTGTTCTTGAGCTCGGTTCCAACTCAGCAATAGTGGTTCACAGAGACGGAGACCTTGATAAGGCTGTCCAGAGGGCTATAGCGGGCGGATACGCCATAGCGGGACAGGTCTGCATCTCCGTTCAGAGGGTTTTCGTTCACGAGGAGGTCTTTGATGACTTTATAGAAAGGCTCAGAGAGAAGGTGAAGACCCTTCGGGTTGGAGACCCTATGGACGAGAACACCGACGTTGGACCACTGATAACAGAAGGAGACGTAATGAGGATAAGGGAGTGGATAGATGAGGCTGTCCAGAAGGGGGCAAGGGTGGAGACAGGAGGAGCACCCCTGAAGGAGAGGACAGCCCTCTTTGAGCCTACTATAGTTTCCCTCGTGCCTACCGACACAAAGCTCTTCAAGGAGGAGGCTTTTGCTCCCGTTGTGGTTGTTGACCCTTACAGGGAGGTTGAGGAGGCTATAGAGCTCGTCAACAATTCCGAATACGGGCTCCAGCTCGGTGTGTTTACCCGGGACCTGAAGGTAGCCTGGGAGTTCATTGAAAAGGCAGAGGTTGGAGGAGTGCTAATAAACGAGGGACCCACCTTCAGGGTTGACCACCAGCCTTACGGGGGAGTGAAGAACTCAGGCATAGGAAGGGAGGGACCAAAGTTTGCGGTTGAAGACTACACTGAGATA
>JALSTO010000185.1 GCA_026983685.1 Aquificaceae bacterium
GGAAGAACTTCTCTTTACGATAGCCGAGTCCTCTCCCCACCTTTGTGTAGAAGCCATCCGCACCTATGAGGAAGTCAGCCTCAACCTTTCCCCTGCTTGTCTCAACAGTTATCTTTTTCCCCTCCTCAAAGCTAAGGAACTCTGTTTCTTCCCAGAGCTCAACACCCTTGCTCAGAGCATCTTTAACGAGGAAATGGTCAAAGCTCTTTCTATCTATTATGTAAGCCACCGCCCTCGGGGCGGTCCTTTCAACGAACTCCTCTCCTTTAAAGCCCAGAACCCCACCCTTTATCTCGTTCAGGACCTCAGACTTCCAGCCCTCGGGAAGGAGGGAGATTGTTCTGGCGGAGAGACAGCCACCGCAGAGCTTGAACCTCGGAAGCCTTCTCTTCTCAATCAGAAGAACCTTTGCTCCTTCCTGAGCTAAGGCGGAGGCACAGCCCGCACCTGCAGGTCCGGCACCAACAACGACTACATCGTACCTCACAGCCTTTATAATTATCTCCCCATGACACCCTCCGATGCCTTCCTTCTGGGAATAGTTGAAGGGCTGACCGAGTTTCTGCCAGTTTCCTCAACGGGGCACCTGATACTCACAGCTCACATCCTCGGGGTTCCTCAGGATGAGTTCACAAAGAGCTTTGAGATAGCGATTCAACTCGGCTCAATACTTGCGGTGATATTTGTCTTTTTAGAGAGGTTCATAAAGGACCTTGAGACGTGGAAGAGGATAATCCTCGCCTTCCTGCCCACGGGCGCTGTTGGCTTTCTACTCTACAAGCTCATAAAGGGATACCTTATCGGGAACGACCTTGTCGTGGTGATAAATCTGTTCCTCGGCGGGATAGTCCTGATCCTCGCGGACAGATACTGCGAGAGGTTCTGCTATCTCAGGGACATAGATGAGCTTCCCTTAGGGAAAGCTGTCATCATTGGACTCTTTCAGTCCCTTGCGGTCGTACCTGGAGTCTCAAGGTCTGGAGCGACGATAATAGGCGGAATGCTGATGGGACTGAGCAGGAAGAGCTCAGCAGAGTTTTCCTTTATCCTTGCGGTCCCCACGATGCTCTCCGCGACGGCCTATGACCTTTTCAAGACAGGTCCGAGCTTTGATCAGTCCCAGTGGAGCCTTCTCGGGATAGGTTTTGCAACAGCCTTCATAACAGCCTTCCTGACGGTGAAGCTCTTTTTGAAGTTCCTGAACTCCCACGGGTTTACGATTTTCGGCATTTACAGGATGGCTGTAGCGGTCCTTTACGCTGCCGCCTTCTTGCTGTAGCGAAGGCGTGTTATCCTGACTATCGTGTAGAGGAGGGTTCCTACAAAGCCGAGCATACCCACGAGGAAGAGGTGCCCTCTGAACTTTTCTGGAAGGGCTATCTCACCCCTTGCCATTCTCAGGGCGTTGGAGAACTCAAGCCTGTCAAAGCTCACTCCGTACATGTACTTTCTTATAACCATATCCCTGTCAAGGAAGACTATCAGGTTCGGATGGACAAACTGCCTGCCCGGTAGGGTTGCGAAGCGAAAGTCAATGGCGTCAAGGAGTTTAAAGAGCTGGGACTTGTCCCTGACCAGAACAACCTTCCAGTTGTCCCCTTTTAGAGAATGCTTCTCTTTGAAAGCCTTAAGGTCGGATACCCTGTCCTGAGGGTCAAAGGTGAGGCTGAGGATATACACATCCTCAGCTTTCACAGAGCTCACCATCTTCTTGAGGCTCTCGGTTATTATCGGACAGGCTGAGGTGCAGCGGGTGTATATGGGACTCAGGATCACGGGTTTTCCCTTGAGGGAGTAAAGATTGAACTCATTACCCTCCGAGTCAACCAGGACCACATCGGGGACAGGTTTGCCCAAAGTCCTGCTCTCGTTGGGGGGTATGCCGGTTCCACCAGTCTGGGCGTGGGAAAAAAGAAAAAGGAAGAAAAGGGGGACGAGGGGAGCCAGAAAACGCATCTCACCTCTCCTCCTTCAGGGATAGCTTCTCATCCGACTGGCTTTGGGTCTGTTGGAGCTGTTTCAGGGGTATGGGATACTGTTCATTGTAAGCGGGAGAGTTGTGGAAAACCCCCCTCTGGGTGACGTCATAGAGAGGAGGTATGTAGGAAAGGACCGCAAGGACCACAGCGGCGACTGTCCATCCCTTGAGGTTGTTTAGAACGGGTGTCGGAGCATCGTGGTAGGCTTGGGCGATGGGAAACTCAATGGTAGCCTCTCTCACCTTCGGGGCAAAGAGAGTTCCGAAGAAGGCTATCAGGAAGAGGACAAAGCCTATACCGAGGAGTGCACCACCGACAACGGAGAGCTGGGCATAGCCCACCCATTCGGGTCTGTAGAGGGGCGAGTCCGGGTTCAGGTAGGTGAGTCCCGCGTTCGTCCTTCTGGGAAAGCCTTCAAGGGCTCCACCGACCATCATTGCGTAGGAGAACATGAACATACCCTGCATCCAGAAGTAAGGTGCGAGCGCCGCGAGACCTTTGAACTTTACATCAGTTCCCCTGAGCTTTGAGACCATGTAAAGGGACATCCCGAGGAAGGAGAGCAGAACGAGACCACCTACGGTGGTGTGAAAGTGACCGGGAACGTAAGCAGTGTTGTGAACGGTAAGGTTCAGGTTGTAAGAGGCATTAACTATCCCCGTTATACCGCCGAAGAAGAAGAGGACAAGACCTGCAAAAAGATAGGAGAAGAGCCACTTGTCTCCCTCAAGCCTCAGATACGGGAGCCTCGTCCACCAGTAGAACTTGGAGTTTCTGACCGACGGGTCCTCAGCCTTTGCGGTGTACTCAAGGGAGGCGGCAACGGTGAAGGCTGTTATAAGGCTTGGAAGGGCAACACAGAAGGTGAAGATAGCGTGTATCAGCTTCCAGACGTTACTTATCCCGGGTTCGGTAAACTGGTGGTGGAGACCAACCGGCAGTGAAAAGAGAAGGAACAGGACGAAAGCGAGCCTCCCCGCCGGGTCCGAGTATAGCTTTCCCTTCTCTGAAGCTATCTTAGGAAGCATTGTGTAGAGCATCACATAAGCGGGCAGGAGCCAGAAGTAAACAACCGGGTGTCCGAAGAACCAGAAGAGGGTCCTTGCGAGGAGAGGGTTTATCTCATCAACCAAGCCAACTGATAGGGGAAAGAGCTGGAAGAGTATCTCAATAGCAACTGGAATTATCATTATCGTCCAGAGCGTGTGATTAACCATAACTCCAAAGACAGCGAGGGGTATCTTCTGATCCGGGTTCTCCCTCTTCCAGGCTATGGTGTTGGGAATCCAGTCAAAGAAGAAGGGAAGGAGAGAGCCAACAACGAGGAGAACAGCGCCTATGTAAAAGGTCCAGTGTCCTATAAGAGGCGGGTAGAAGGTGTACAGGACGGTTGCCCTCTTGGTAAACATAGCCCAGGCCGCCATGAGTGTCCCGCCCACCATCAGAATCCAGGCGATCCACTGAACAGCAGGTCTGAGGGGCTTCTTCAGGGCATACATAACCACTCCGTTTCCGAAGGCAACCGCAAAGAAGGTGGTAAAGACTATCGCGTTTATAACTCCGTGGAGGGTAAGCCCCTGATAATAATCAATGCCGAGGAAAGAGTCAGCCTTTATAATTCCAGCCCTGTAGAGGACCTGCATAACCCCGTGATAAATGCCGAACATAAGAAGGAGTATGGGAAAAACTATCTCACTCAGGATTATGAACCTTATGCTACCCTCAACTCTCATCGCCTTACCTCCTACTTAACGACTATCTTCGCCTGCATAGCCTGGTGCCCAACACCGCAAAACTCATGGCAGACCACATGGTAAACACCTGGTTTCGTGAATTTGTACCTGGCATAGTTCACCGTGCCCGGTATAGCCATAAGGTTCACAGTGGTCCCGTTAATGTGCATGCCGTGAACCACGTCCGCGGAGGTCAGGTATATGTCCACCGTTGATCCCGCAGGTATCTCTATCTCGGTCTGTCCCTGGTTGAAGTCAAAGAGCCACATCTTGGCGACGACATGGAGTTCGTATCTGTCCTTGGCGTGCTGGATCAATCTCCCTTCCTTGAAGGGCTCTACATCAGTTATACATGTGGGAAGGTCAATCCTCAGCCCCTTAGCCGCATAGACTATGAGAACAAAGAAGAACAGGAGAAGGGCAACCGCTGTAGCTATCGCATTCCTCTCAGCCCTATCCATAGCCCCACCTCCTTAGTCCGCAAAGGTAAGCAAAAGCAGGTAGATAAGAAGCCAGAGAAAGACATAGAAGCCAAGTAGAAAACCAAAGAAGCTGATCGCTCCTGATGGAAAGAAATCCTCCTTTTCTCCCATGGCACAACCTCCTGTTAGTTAGTTCTAACCTTACTAATTGAAATTATAAAACCTTCAAGCTCAGGGTCAAGAGGGTAAAAACCTTAATTCACGATTTTTAAATCTTTAAATCGCTATTAAATTAGAAGGTGAGGGGCTAAACGCCCCTCAAAGAGAACGGCTCAGGAGGTTGCTCAAGCTTTTAAAAGACTGGCGGTGCCCCGTATTTATAGGGGTGGTAGTCGGGTTCTACCTTGGGATGTTCTTCTCCGAAGTTGTCAACGGGAGCAGGAGAGGGTATCCTCCACTCAAGGGACTGAGACTGCCAGGGGTTGTCGGGAGCCTTCTCACCGCTAAGGAGCCCTTTAATTATACCTATGGTGAAGACGAGGACTCCCAGACCGAGTATAACAGCGCCCACGGTCTGTATCTGGTGGAGGGTTACCCACTCAGGTATAGGAGGATAGTCGGGGTACCTCCTTGGATTGCCGAGCATACCGACCACCATCTGGAAGAAGTAGAAGAGATTCGCCCCTATGAAGGTAAGCCAGAAGGAAAGCTTACCCATCCCTTCGGGATACATCTTTCCTGTCATCTTGGGGAACCAGTAGATTATCGCTCCAAAGAGTCCGAGGGTTAGAGCCATCCCGAGAACGTAGTGGAAGTGTCCAACTATGAAGAGGGAGTCAGAGATTCCGAGGTCTATGGCAACCATGGCGTTAGGAATTCCTGTCAGACCACCTATGAGGAACATGAATATACCGCCGAGGGCATAGAGCATGGGAGACCTGAGGATTATCGCACCACCGTGGAGGGTTCCCATCCAGTTGAATATCTTTATACCAGTAGGAACAGCTATGAGTATGGTTGTATAGGACATTATTACCCTTGCCCAGTCGGGAACACCCGAGACGAACATGTGGTGTATCCAGACCTCAAAGCTCAGGAGGGTTATACCCCACACTGCGAAGATCATGCTCTTGTATCCGAAGAGGGGTCTCCTTGCGAAAGTGGGAACTATCTCGGAGAAGAAACCAAAAACGGGGAGTATCTGGACATAGACAACAGGGTGAGAGTAGAACCAGAATACGTTCTGATACAGAAGCGGGTCACCTCCCTTCGCAGGGTTGTAGAAGTTAGTCCCGAGGTACTTGTCAAGGAGAAGCATCGTGACCGCGCCCGCAAGGGAAGGAACACCGACGAGCTGTATGACGTTAGCAGCAATAAGGGTATGAACGAACATATTGGTGTTCCAGAAGTGGATACCGGGTGCCCTCATCTTTATGTAGGTGGTTATGAAGTTAACGGCGGTCGCTATGGAAGATATACCTATCAGGTGGATTATGAAGACGTACAGGGCTGTAACACCCGCATCTCCGCTCGCTGAGTAGGGGGGGTATCCGGTCCACATCATCTTTATGTGGTTTCCGGGTATCAGCGTGAGCAGGACAAGAACGCTCGCTCCGAAGAATGCCCACCAGCTAAGGGCATTCAGCCTCGGGAAGGCAACATCCTTTGCCCCTATCATCAGCGGGAGCAGGAAGTTACCGAAACCACCTATGTGGGAGGCTATAGCCCACCACAGAAGCAGAACAGCACCGTGCCCTGTCAGGAGGTAGTTGTAGAAGTCCGGAGGAACAACCTGTTGTCCCGGGACTGTTTGCTCAAACCTTATGATGAGACCAAAGAGCCCCGCAACGAGGAAGAAGATGTAGGAGGTGGTAAGGTACATCAGCCCTATCTTCTTGTGATCCGTCGTGAAGAGCCACTCTTTAAAGCCCGCTCTCAGGTAAGGCACAGAGATAGCCTCTCTCATCTCACAACCTCCTTATTTATTTCAGACTTGGCGAGGTTTGTTTCCCCCTTAAGCCAGAGGGCGAACTGCTCGGGAGGAACAACCTTTAGCTTGGTAAACATGTGGGAGTGCCCCGTACCACAGTACTCCCTGCAGAAGACCCAGTACTCTCCGGGCTTGTTTATCTGAAACCACAGGTGGGTTATCCTCCCGGGAACCATGTCCTCAGTTATCCTTGCGGGTTTAACGTAGAAGGAGTGGATAACATCAAGGGAGGTCAGAAGAGCCTTTACGGGTTTGCCTGCAGGGACAACTATCTTTTGATCCTCGGGTATGTCGTAGCTCGTCGGGTTGAAGGATGTAACTACTGTCTTGATGGTGTTTCCCTTGTCATCCAGATACTCAACCTGCCATCCCCACATAAAGCCCGTAACCTTTATGGTCATGGCATCGGGCGGAGCGGTCCTTTGCTTCTTGAAGACCGCAAAGGAGTATGTTGCAAGGACGAGCACTATTATCGTTGGGACTATCGTCCATAGGGCTTCAAGTCCCCAGTGCCCATGCCTCTCATGATCACCTACTTCCCTTTCTCCGGGCTTGAACCTGTACTTCATGATGAAGTAAAGCCCGGGGACAGCAACCACTACATAGATCACTACCGCTACGACCAGCCAGACCGTAACGGCGTCGTACCACCACTTAGCAGGGTATGCAAGCACCTGCTCCATCATGACACCTCCCTTTTTAACTTGCTTGAGGCAAAAGCCAGAACAACTACGGTTCCAAAGACTGCAAAACCTATACCTCCAAATATGATCGTCGGGTTAACTACAAAGGTGCTCCTGCTCGGGTCGTAGGTGTAGCAGACAAGGAGTGCAAGATCAACGACAGAATTGGCAGTTATCCTTCCGCCCTCAGCCTCAGCGAGTGATATCCTAACATCCCTTTCTTTGGGGTTAACACCGAAGAGATACCTCGTTATCCTCCCATCCGGTGCGAGGAATATATAGACGTTGGGATGGACGAAGGTTTTGTCCCTCTCTGAATAGAAAAACCTGAAACCAACGCTTCCGAGGAGTTTGTCAACTTCCTCCTTAGGTATTAGACCGAATATCCACTGAGCTGTGAAGGGTCCGTGGGCTTTCTTGAACTTCTTTAGGGTCTGGAGTGTATCTCTTTCATCAAAGGAGAGAACGAGCACGTTGAAGTCCCTGTTTCTCAAAGACTTCTCTCTCTTTATGAGCTTGTTAAGATTGTCTATCCTTATGGGACAAGAACCTTCACAGGTGTAGTAGGAGGGCAGGAGTATCGTCGGCTTCTTGGAGATGAGCGTGTAGAGGTCAATCTCCTTCCCACTTTCAAGGATGACCCTGGAGTTGGCTATGTAGTTACCCAAATACCTCTTCTCATCTATCTTCAAAACAGAGGGGTCAAAGAAATCCTTTCGGAGGACGCTTGTTGAACCCACAGCCTCGGCGAGGGCAAAGGACATAGCGGTAAGAAGGAGCAAGAGCATATTCCTCATCATATCGCCGCTGACCCCACAAGATATGCCGTTCCAGCAACGAGCATCCACATGACATCAACGAAGTGCCAGTAAGCTGAAGCTGCCTTCATCAGCGTAGGCTTGTCCTTGTTCATCTTACCACTGGCAAGGAGCCACATAACGTAGAGCTGGGTTATGAGACCAACCAGAACGTGGGAGGTATGAAGACCCGTGAGGGAGTAAAAGCCCGTTCCGTAGGCACTTGCACTCAGCGTGAAGCCTTCATGCCACAGGTGTATCCACTCCCTTACGTGAAGGACAACGAAGAGAGCACCCAGAAGGAAGGTGAGCCCTGTCCATGTAAGAGCTTTTCCGTTGTCTCCTTCTTCCTCAAGGGCAAGTTCAGCCTTAAATATGGTGAAGCTTGAAGCCCAAAGTATAAGGGTGAGAAGCCCAGCCATTCCAAGACTTATGCCTTCAGGTACCCACTTGGACCACTCATCCGCGTGGGCGGTCCTTGCGGTCCAGAAGAAGGCAAAGAGCGTTCCGAAGATTACCAACTCGGAAAGTATGAAGGTAAGTATTCCCAGCCAGCCGAAGCCCTCATCCTTCTCAACCTGGAAGTGCTCATTAGCCCATCCAGCGGAACCTACGAGTATGAGCACGAGTGCAACCCCGCCAGTTATCAAGCCGGCCATCTGCCAACCGTAGTGGAAGAACATCGTGAATGCTATCGGTACGAGCAGGATACCGATACCGATCGGGAAGGGCCAAACGCTGACCTCGTGGTGCGGATGATGAACAGCTCCCTGTGCCATCTCAATCCCTCCTTAACGTAAACATAAACTCACAAAAATGATATAAATCAGCTGAAAAATATCATATAGCAGAGGTTTAACAGGTGCAAGGTTTTTATTTTAAAAAATGATTTTAATGTCAGTTTATTTTATTTAATAAGTTTTTAAGGTTCTAAAGAAGGTTAGTTAGTATGTATTAACAAATGAACAGGCTTCACAGCATAAGTAATTAATAATCCTTACAATTTTAAGCTTTATATAGCCCCCTCTTTAAGGGGAAGCACCAAAACCCACTCTTTGAAAGATGGTAAAAAGAGTTCTATAATAGAGTTAGCACTTACTAAATTTCAGGAGGTGTGAGATGAGTAAGCATGTTGTCATTATAGGTGGCGGAATAGGAGGTATAGCGACCGCCTACAACCTGAGAAAGATGGACGGAAACCTGAAGATAACGGTGATATCAAACAGACCATACTTTGGCTTCACTCCAGCCTTCCCCCATTTGGCCTTAGGATGGAGGAAGTTTGAGGACATAACCGTGCCCCTTGCACCCCTGCTCCCCAAGTTCAACATTGATTTCATAAACGAGTCCGCAGAGTCCATAGACCCTGACAACAACAAGGTGAAGCTGAAATCGGGAAGGGAAGTAGAGTACGATTACCTGGTCATAGCCACAGGTCCCAAGCTTGTGTTCGGTGCGGAGGGGCAGGAGGAAAACTCTACATCTGTATGCACAGCGGAACATGCCCTTGAGACCCAGAAGAAGCTTGAGGAGTTTTACAGGGATCCCGGACCTGTGGTGATAGGTGCGATACCAGGGGTTAGCTGTTTCGGACCTGCCTACGAGTTTGCCTTTATGCTGAACTACGAGCTCGTGAAGAGGAACCTCAGGCACAAGGTCCCGATGACCTACATAACCTCTGAACCCTATATAGGGCATCTCGGTCTTGGAGGTGTAGGTCCCTCTAAGAGGATGATGGAGGACCTCTTTGCGGAGAAGGATATAAAGTACATAACTAACGTTAAGGTGACGAAGATTGAGAGGGATAAGGTAGTATATGAAGACCTTGATGGGAACACCCACGAAGAGCCTGCGAAGTTCACGATGTTCATGCCGAGATTTCAGGGTCCCGATGTGGTTGCCTCCGCAGGAGACAAGGTTGCCAACCCCATGAACAAGATGGTGATAGTCAATAGGTGTTTCCAGAACCCAACATACAAGAACATATACGGAGTCGGTGTAGTTACTGCCATACCCCCTGTTGAGAAGACTCCTGTCCCGACGGGTGCTCCCAAGACCGGGCAGATGATAGAGGGAATGGCTCTTGCAGTAGCCACCAACATAGTGAACGACATCCACAACTCACCAGACAGGTACGCTCCAACCCTCGCTGCGATATGTATAGCGGACATGGGAAAGGAAGCCGCAGGCTTTATAGCCAATCCTGTCATACCTCCGAGGGCATGGGTTAAGACAAAGAAGGCAGGATGGGTCCACTATCTCAAGACAGCCTTTGAGAAGTACTTCCTCTGGAAGGTTAAAAGGGGCGATATCTCACCATGGTTTGAGGAGAAGGCTCTTGAGATACTGCTACACCTGAAGCCGATGGAGCTCTGCAAGGAGTGTGAGGGTTCTCCCGGCTCCCGTTGCTGAGAGGTGAAGCTATGGAGAGCACGAGAGAGAAAATAGTAAGGATAGGCGCTCAGATAATAGCCCACGAGGGTCTCAAGATGTTCACCGCTAAGAGGATAGGAGAGAGGCTCGGCATATCGGATGCAGCGATATTCAAGCACTTCCCGACAATGGACAGCATAGCGGAGGAGATAATCTCAAGGTACACACAGGAGTGTATGAGAAGGGTTGAAGAGGCGATAGAGAAGGGAAGGGACCCCGTGGAGAAGCTGAAGCTGATAATTGAAGGGCACATAGACCTTCTGGAGGAGACACGGGGCATAAGCCCCGTGCTCTGCTTTGAATTCTCCAGAAGCAACAAGAGGAAGCTCAAGAAGATGATATTTGAGTTTCTAAACACCTACGCCAAAAAGGTAGGAAGCGTTATAGATGAGGGCATACGCGAGGGGGAAATAAGGGCTGACATTGATGTTGAGGAGGTCAGCTTCTCCTTCATAGGCCTGATGCAGGCAAAGGTCTTTCAGTGGTTCATAAGGGGAAGGAAAGGAAAGATAGTAAAAGACAGGGAATCCTTCAAGAAAGTCATCCTTGAGGGGCTTATCACCCGCCGACCCTGAACATCTCAACCTTTTCAGCCTTAGCCCCGCTCCTGAACCTGAGCTCGGAGTATCTGTCCTCCCTTTCAGACCAGAGGGAGGCAATAAAGTCTATAATTTCTTCATCGGAAGCACCTGAGCGAAGTAGCCCCTTAACGTCATACCCTTTCCCAGAGAAAAGACATGTAAAGAGCTTTCCATCCGCAGATAACCTCAATCTCGTACACCCTCTACAGAAGGGCTTGGTAACAGAGGCTATAACGCCTACCTCAAGGGAGACGTCTTTGTAGCGGTAGTTGAAGGAGGTCTCACTCTCCTCCCGTCTGCCAAGCTCTTCAAGTCCATACCTACCTTTTAGGGTCTTTACTATCTCCTCCGCGGGAACGACCTTATCCATACTCCATCCGTTGAGGGTTCCAACATCCATGTACTCTATAAATCTCAATACATACCCCTTCTCCCTGCAGAACTCCGCTATATCAAGTATCTCATCGTTGTTAATACCTCTCACAACAATGGTGTTAACCTTCACTGGGGTCAGTCCTACT
>JALSTO010000186.1 GCA_026983685.1 Aquificaceae bacterium
CCCCTTCCTCAAAGAGCTTATCAAGGGTGCGGAGGTTGACAGGTGTGTACTCCTTCCGGTTGGGGTTTACGAAACCCCTCTTGGGAAGCCTCATATGGAGGGGAGTCTGTCCGCCTTCAAAGTAGGGAGGCATGGTTCTGTCTCCCGACCTGGTCTTCTGCCCCTTGTGTCCTTTTCCTGCAGTTTTGCCCTGGCCTGCGGATATTCCTCTTCCGACCCTTTTCCTTTCCTTCGTTGCACCGGGATGGGGCTGAAGTTCATGAAGCTTCATCGTTTACTTCCTCCACTTTTATGAGATAGTGAGCCTTCCTGACGTTACCCCTAACCATAGGGTTATCTTCAAGAATCCTCGTCTGACCGGGCTTCCTGAGCCCGAGACTCCTTACAGCCTGAACATGGGCTTCGGGCTTTCCAGCCAAGCCTCTTACGAGAGTTACCTTCAGCTTCTTAGCCATGGACACCCCTCCACGGGTAGTAGAGCTTTACCTTAAGCTTTGGATTGGCATACAGGTTGTACCTCTTCTCTATCTCTTCAACGGGCAAACCTCTCTCCTGAGCAACCTCTTCAACAGTTTTGAGCTGAAGGAAGGCATCAAAAACAGCCCTGACGACGTTGTCAGGGTTAGTACTCCCTATGGTCTTCGTGAGAACGTCTGTGTAACCTGCGAGCTCAAATATGGGCTTTGCAGCACCACCTGCAACAACACCGGTCCCCCTTCTGGCAGGCATGATGATTATCTTCGTGGGTCCAAAGTGTCCGACCACATCGTGAGGGACGGTTCCATCAATTACGGGAACCCTTATCACCTTCTTCTTAGCCTGCTCTATAGCCTTGGCTATGGCTAATGGAACCTCCTTAGCCTTCCCATGACCGAATCCAACGAAACCCCTCTTATCTCCAATCACCACGAGAGCTGTGAAGGAAAACCTTCTACCGCCTTTGGTAACCCTCGCAGTCCTGTTGGCGTATATGAGCCTCTCCTCAAGCTGGAGCTCCTCCATCATATCCGCTACGCCGTACCTCTTTCTCCTCTCTTCTATCATGGCGTCAATGTCTTTACCACCCATTTACTTCCTCCTTAAAACTCAAGACCTAATTCCCTGCACTTGTCCGCAAAAGCCTTTATCTTGCCATGGTATATAAAACCTCCCCTGTCAAAGACAACCTTCTTTATGCCCTTCTCAAGCGCTTTTTTCACGAGAACCTCCGCAACCTTCTGGACAGCCTCTATTGACTTGCCCCCTCTCTTCCCGGCGAGCTTCTCATACTCAGGATCAAGGGTTGAGGCAAAGACGAGAGTCCTTCCAGTGGTGTCGTCTATGATCTGGGCATAGAAGTGGTTAAGGCTCCTGTAAACAGCCAAGCGAGGTCTCTCCGGAGTTCCGAAGACCTTCTTCCTTATCCTCTTATGCCTTCTGAGCCTCTTCTCCTTCCTGCTCAACTTAGCCATTCAAAAACCTCCTCACTTCTTACCCGCAGCCTTTCCCGGCTTTAGCTTGAGAACCTCATCCTTGTACCTTATACCCTTGCCCTTGTAAGGGTCTGGTTTCCTGAAAGCCCTTATATGGGCTGCCACCTGTCCAACCTTCTGTTTGTCTATACCGCTGATATGTATCTCGTTCCCCTTGACCTCTATCTTTATGTCTTTGGGTATCTCGTAGATGTCGGGGTGGGATTTCCCGAGGTTCAGCTCCAGCTTATTGCCCTTTACAGAAGCCCTGTATCCGAGCCCTTGAACCTCAAGGATGACGGTAAAGCCCTCTGTAACCCCCTTGACCATATTCCTTATCAGAGCCGCTGTGGTTCCGTGGAGAGCCTTGTGAAAGGACCTTTCGGTAGGTCTCTCAACCTTTATCAGCTTTTCCTTCTCGTCAACAGAGACCTTCATATCGGGATGGATGTTCATGGAAAGCTTTCCCTTCGGTCCTTCTACGGTTATTTCGTTACCCTTGAGGCTGACCTTGACGCCATCGGGTATGGGTATGGGGCTCTTTCCTATCCTTGACATTCCATTCCTCCTACCAGACTATTCCTATTATTTCTCCACCCTTTCTCATGCTTCTCGCTTCGTGGTCTGTGATTATCCCAGCGTCCGTTGAAAGTATGGCTATACCCAGACCCCTCCTTACGTAAGGTATCCTCTTGACGGGGGCGTAAACCCTCCTGCCGGGGGTGGAGATCTTTACGAGGTTGGTTATTGCGCTTCTCTCTTTCTTAGGGTCAAGGTACTTGAGGTGTATCCTCAGCCTGTACTGGGTTCCCTTCCTGTACTCTTCCGAGTCAAGCCTCTCCCAGTCCTTTATGAAGCCTTCTCTCTTAAGCAGGTCAAGTATCCTCTCTTTCGTTTTTGAGGAGGGAACATCAACGTAGTCCTTCTTTCTCCT
>JALSTO010000187.1 GCA_026983685.1 Aquificaceae bacterium
CTCCCCGTAAGCGTTGGTATAGCTATATTCATAGCGGAACTTTCACCCAGAAGGCTCAAGCCTTTCTTCTCAACAGCGGTGGAGCTCCTCGGTGCCATACCGAGCATAATCTACGGGATGTGGGGGCTCTTCGTGATAGCTCCGCTTATGGCTGACTACGTGGAGCCATTCCTTCAAGAGACTCTGGGAAGGGTTCCCCTTTTAGGAAAGCTCTTTGAGGGAGTGCCAACGGGCGTTGACTCCCTGACCGCGAGCCTTGTCCTTTCTATAATGATAATCCCCTTCATGAGCTCAATAGTTAAAGATGCCTTTGAGATGACCCCTGAGCTTCTGAAGGAGGCAGGCTACGGACTCGGTGCTACAAAGTGGGAGGTCGTGAAGAACATAGTCATACCCTACACCCTGCCAGGGATAGTCGGGGGAATGGTCCTCTCGGTTGGAAGAGCCCTCGGAGAGACAATGGCTGTTGCCTTCCTCACCGGAAACGTCCATCAGATCCCCAAAAGCCTCCTTGAGCCCCTCACAACGATAACGGTTGCCATAGCCAACGAGTTCACCGAGGCGGACTCAGACATCTACCTGTCTTCCCTATACTACCTTGCCCTGATACTCTTCCTCCTTTCCTTCGGTCTTCTGATGCTGGCTAAGTTCTTTATACTTGAGAGGTTAGGGAAAAGATGGGGAGCGAAGAACATCTGAAGAGAGTGGTTCGCAGGCGCAGGCTCGTAAACTTTCTCATGCTGTCCATCGCCACCCTGACAGCCTTGTACGGAATAATCTGGCTCTTCTGGATACTTGCGGACGTATTCATAAATGGCTTCAGGTTTATAAGTGTTGAGCTTTTCCTATCCGATCCTGCTCCCCCAGGTGTAGAAGGTGGAGGACTCAGGCACGCCTTCGTGGGACATTTGATAATAACGAGCCTCGGCACCCTAATGGGTGTTCCCCTCGGCATAGGTGCTGGTATTTTCTTCGCTGAATACGGGAGATACTCAAAGTTCGTGGGTTATTTGAGGAGCATAACCGACGTTATAGTGAGCTTTCCCTCAATAATAATCGGCACCCTTGTGTACGCGATCATGGTAAAGCCCGTGGGTCACTTCATGGGTATATCGGGCTCGGTAGCCCTTGCCCTTCTGATGGTTCCTGTCATAGCTATAACTACCGATGAGATGCTCAAGCTCGTTCCCAACTCCCTGAGGGAGGCAGCGTACGCTCTCGGAGCCTACCGCTGGCAGGTTATAAAGGATGTCTCTTTGAAGGCGGCCAAGAGGGGGATACTGACAGGCGTTATACTGGGAATAGCCCGGATATCGGGAGAGACAGCACCACTTCTTTTCACATCATTCAACAACAGCTTTCTAACCTTTGATCCCACCCAACCGATGGCTTCTCTGACCGTAACCCTCTTCCAGTATGCGATGGGTCCCTACGACTACTGGCATGGGCAGGCTTGGGCTGCTTCCCTGATCCTGACCTTCGGAACGCTGGTATTCTTCATACTCTCAAAGGCTGTGGTTCACAGGGGGAGACTGTGATGAAGGATGAGAGGGAGGCGCTCAAGGGAACGTGGTCAGTTCTGAACACAATATGGTTTGTATCCTTTTTCTCCGTTGTGGTTTACGCCTTCCTCGGCTTGCTTTTGAAGGGATACGTTGGTTTTTCTTTTGGAGAGGATACCCTCAACCGCCTGAGAACCTTCTTCTATCTTCTTACCCTCCTGACGATAACCTTTGCGGTTTACAGAAGGAACAGGGTTGTAGGGAGGGCGAGAAATGCAAAGAGAAGGGAGGATAGACTCCTGCTCTATAGAAGGGCTGTGATAGAATCGGCGGGAATTATGGACGTTGTTGGTGTTTACGGCTTCCTTCTTCTTCTCTTCGGAGATAGGTTCTACGGCTTCCCCCTCATGATAACTGCGGGACTTGGAATGCTCTACCTCAGACCGAAGAGGTCGGAACTCCAAGAGCTCCTCTGAGGGTTAAGATTAATTCTATGGACTGGGCTTCTCTGATAGATAGAGCTCCCCAGAGGTGCGGTGTTTATATATTCAAGGGAAAGAGAAAGCCCCTCTATATAGGAAAGGCTAAGAATCTCAGGAAGAGGCTCTGGCAACACTTCAAGCTTTCGGAGAGCGATCCAAAGGAGTTTGCCATATTCAGGGACTCGGTGGACCTTGAATGGATAGTTACGAGGAACGAGTTTGAAGCCCTCGTCCTTGAGATAGACCTCATCCAGTCTCACAAGCCGAGGTACAACATACTCCACAAGTACGGTGGGGGTTATCCTATGCTCCTCATAACCGACGACCCCTATCCGACCGTTAAGGTTGTCCGAGGAACGGACCACAGAGGAACCCTCTTCGGACCCTTCCTTCAGGCGGGAAAAGCTTACAAGGTCAAGAAGCTCATCCACAACCTCTTCAAACTAAGAACCTGTGATCCCCTCCCGAAGAGGGACCAGCCCTGCATGGACTACCACCTCGGTCTGTGCAGTGCACCCTGCACCGGCTACGTGAGCAGGGAAGAGTACAACCTTAGCGTTGAGGGGGCTAAGGCACTCCTGTCCGGAGAGGTCTCGGAGGTTCTCCCAAAGCTCTACATGAAGATTGAGGAGCTTACAAAGGACCTCCTATTTGAAAAGTGTGCTCAGGTGAGGGATCAGATAAGGTCCCTTGAGAACATAGCGAAGGGTCAGAGTGTATCCGGACTCCCCTACAGGTCCGCTGACTTCTTCTACAGGCTCGGAAGGAGGCTGGGGCTCTTTCTCATAAGAGGGGGAAAGCTGGTTGGGAAGGAGATATACGACCTTGACAGGGAGGAAGAGCTTGAGGAGTTCTTGCTGTGCTACTACTACTCCAACGTGGTTCCCGAAGTTGTTCTGACAAACTTTTCCCTCCCTATCACCTTAAGAAGGTGGATAGAGAAAAGGTCAAAGGCAAAGATATCATTCCTGAAGGAGATCCCAAAAGAGCTCCTTAAGCTTGCAGAGGAGAACGTAAGGGAGAACCTGAGCCTTGAGCTTCTGTCCGAGGAGTTTGAGAAAAAGCTCCACATGGCTCTGCCCAGCGTAGTGGAGGGTTTTGATATCTCCCACTTCTACGGTGAGGATGTAGTAGGGAGCTGTGTCGTCTGGGAGAAGGGGCGGATGAACAGAAAGCGTTACAGAAGGTACAGGGTAAAAACCCTGAGCGGTGTTGATGATTACGGAGCCCTGAGGGAGGTCCTCACGAGGAGAGCGAAGAGGCTTAAGGAGAAGAAGGAACCTATGCCCGACCTGTGGTTGATAGACGGAGGTAAGGGACAGCTAAACGTGGGCATCTCTGTCAGAAACAGCTTCCGCCTGCCGATCAGAGTTTTTTCCCTTGCCAAGGAGGAGGAGATCCTGATGACGGACGATGGGAGAGAGATAAGACTCAGGGACGAACCTCTACTATACAGGGTCTTCGGTCTTATAAGAGACGAAGCTCACAGGTTTGCTCTCTCTTACAACAGGAATCTCAGAACCAAAAGAGCCCTTGAGGATGTTCTCTCAAAGGTGAAGGGCGTGGGTGAGGTCAGGCGAAAGATAATATACAGAAACTTTGAAAACCTGTACGAGTTCATAAGGGCGGATGAGGAAAGATTGAGGAAGCTCGGCATTCCCACAAGCCTGCAACAGGAGGTGAGGAAGTACCTTGAATGACATCCTGAAAGGGGTGAACTTCCCCAGTTATCTCTTCGCCTCCCTTGTCGCAGGATACGTCATGCTCGGAGCGGACCTCATGCTGGAGGGCTTCCTCGGACTATTCGGCACCTACAGGGATTATATAGAGATGATAAGGCTATGGGGTATATTCAGGGGTTATGAGGATGTTGCGATGGTGGTCGGACATACCCTCAACTCGGTGGTAATAGCTCTACCCTTCGTCCACCCGAGGGTTTACAGGCTCCTTCCCACCAGAAGCGGTTTACTGAAGGGCATCGCCTTCGGTGTTTTCTGGCACATCCTTGTCCTTATAGTCCTTTTAATTACCGCCTCCTGCGGTGCTAAGTTTATGAAAGAGTTCCTGAGCATGTCCCTTCCAGACCACGCCTCCCTCTTCCTACTTCACCTGATGTGGGCTTCCACCCTTGGACTGCTCTACACTCCACCTAAAGAGGGATAAGCTCCTCCCTAACCTCAATCCTCTTCTCTTTCTTGTTCACCCTCAGTACTATATCGCCCACGAAGGGTATCATGAGCCTTCCTCCCTCAAGGACGAGCATGTCATAGACACCGAAGTCCTCAACCCTCTCCACCCTCCCGAGCCTTTTTCCCCTGTCAGTGAACACTTCCATTCCCACGAGCTCGTAAGCGTAGAACTCATCCTCTCCCCTTTTGGGGAGCTCCTTCTCAGGTAGAAAGAGTGTTGCCCCCTTAAACTGCTCCACTGAGTCAAGGGAGTCATAACCCTTGAGCTTCAAGATGAAGAACTTTTCTGAGCTTCTGATCTTTTCCACCCTGAAGGGCATGTACTCCCCACCCCTCCTCTTGAAGAATACCCTCCTGAGCTTGCTCAGCACCTCCTGTGGGGCATAGGGAAGGACCTTCAGCTCGCCCCTGATACCGAAGGTATCCGCTACCTTTCCTATAGCCACGTACTCCATCGCCTTTATAATTATCCATCCATGGAAAGTCTCATGAGCCTCAACTCCGAGATAGTGGAGTGTATGAGGTGCGAACGCCTCTCAGCTTACATAAGGGAGGTTGCCCGGAAGAAGGTCAGGAGGTTTTCCGGTGAGAAATACTGGGGAAGGCCTCTTCCCGGGTTTGGAGACCCTTCTGCGAGACTGCTGATAGTTGGGCTCGCACCGGCAGCCCACGGCGGAAATAGAACGGGGAGGATGTTTACCGGAGACTCCTCGGGCAACTGGCTCGCAAGAGCCCTTTACGAAACAGGCTTTGCCAACAAGCCCAGTTCACTCCATAGAGAAGACGGGTTTGAGCTCAAAGGTGCTTATATAACAGCGGTTGTCAGGTGCGCCCCACCTCAGAACAAGCCAACGAGGAAGGAGATTGAGAACTGCAACGAATATCTCGTGAGGGAGTTTAAGCTCTTAAAGAGTGTTCGGGTTGTTCTCTGCCTCGGAAGTATAGCCCTGAAGGGAACCCTTAAGGCTCTGAAGAAGATATACCCTGAGTCTAATCTGAAGGGTATAAAGTTCGGACATGGTTTAGTATATAAGCCCGAAGGGCTTCCTTACACATTGATAACTTCTTATCATCCCAGTAAACAGAACACCCAGACGGGGAGGCTCAGGTGGGAGGAGTGGGTGGAGGTCTTCAGGGAGATTAGATCTGAGCTGGAGGGCAGTTGATGAAGACGGCTGTTATCCTCTGTGCAGGGCTGGCGAGGAGGATGGGAAGCTCATCAACGCCGAAGCCACTTTTGAAAATTGGGGGGAGGGAGTTACTCTCACGCACTGTTGAGCTCCTTAGAGGGGAAGGTATTGAAGAGTTTGTGTTTGTGGTAAATCCTAAAAACAGAGCTCCCATAGAAGGGTTTCTGAGTGGATTGTCCATAAATTACAGAGTTATCGTGAACGAGCATCCTGAGAAGGAGAATGGCTACTCCCTATTCCTTTGCAAGGACGTCGTCAATGATGAGAAGTTCATCCTGACAATGGGAGACCACCTCTACTCAGAGGAGTTTGTAAAGGAGGCAGTGGGTGGTGACGGTCTCATAGTTGATGAGCTTGCCCTTTACACGGACAAGGAGGAGGCAACCAAGGTTCTCTGCAGGAATGGAAGGGTGGTGGATATAGGAAAGAAGCTTAAAAACTTTAATGGATACGATACAGGCTTTTTTGTCCTTGACAGGGAGATCTTTTCTGTTGCGCAGAGGCTTAAGGGAAGGAAGGATAAGCTCACCATGAGCGATATTGTTAAGGAGGCAGGTGTCGGTTGTACCTACGTCTCTGGTAAGTTCTGGACTGATATAGACACTCCAGAGGACGTAGAACGTGCGAGGAAAGAGCTCATTAGAAACTCCGTGAAGGGTTTAGGTGATGGCTTCATTTCAAGACACCTGAATAGGAAGTTTTCCCTCTGGCTCTCGGAAAAGCTTGTAGAAAAAGTTTCACCTAATCAGGTCACGTGGGCTGTCTTCTTTCTGGGTTTAGTGTCGGCTCTATTCACCCTTTTAAACCCTGCTATCGGGGGGCTCTTGTATCAGCTCAGCTCTATGGCAGACGGTATTGATGGAGAGATAGCGCGAGCAAGTCTGAAAACGACAAAGTTTGGAGGGTGGCTTGATTCAGTCTTAGACAGGTACGTAGACTTCTTATTCTTATCAGCCCTTACGCTTTGGCTTAAACCAGAGATATCCTTCCTCCCATGGGTTCTCTCAGCCCTCTTCGGTTCGCTGATGGTGAGCTACACAACTGAGCGCTTCAAGGGTGCCTACTGTGAGGATGCCTACGGGTCCATTCCATCACTAAGATATCTGCCTGGGAAAAGGGACGAAAGGGTGTTTCTGATAATGCTATTCTGTCTATTCGGCTGGATAAAACCCCTCTTCATTCTAATATCTCTAATTACAAACCTCCGGGTTCTTGCAACAACCTACCTCATTTGGAGGGAGAGGCGGGGAACTTAGATCTTATCATCCTTTTCAATAGGAGTGGCTCGTTAGTAGTTATGCCCCAGAATCCTTTTGTGATCAACTCTTTGAGCTCTTCTTCTCTCTCCTCGTGCCAGCAGACGACCTTGTAACCCTCAGATCTCATGTGCTCTATATCTTCCCTGCTTATCAGCGTGTGGGGACGGGGATGCTTGTCTTCCCAGCAGGGGTGGATTATGTCTCCCCAGTATTTCTTCGCGAGACCCACCATCTCCTCAGGAGGCAGGAGATTTCTGAAAAGGAGGGCTGTGAGTACATGGTTGTTTTTCTCTTTGAACTTCTTCATGAAAGGAAAGTCATCGGAGGAAGATACCACTACTTCAGTATTTCTCCCAAAATCCTTAAGAATATCTGTTAGGATGTCTATCATATCCCTGTCCTTTATGTCAAGGTAAAGCCCCATACCCTTTTGATCAGCCCATCCGAGGACCTCTTCAAGCTCCATTGAGCCTGGTATCAGGGACATAGCCTCTTCAAGTAACATATCCCTAACTGGGACAGTTCCTATGCTGAGGTTATGATTGACAAATATCTTCTCATCCTTTGTCAGTACGAGGTCAAGTTCAACCATGTCTGCACCTGCGTAGAGAGCTCTCTCAAAAGCAGACCAGGTATTCTCCCTAAAGAGTGCACTGTATCCTCTGTGGGCTATTACCTTCGGCTCTTCCATACAAACCTGAATGATAACATATTGCCTATGAACAGGCTCTTCGTCCGCAGTCAACTTCAGAGATTCCTTGAGGAAGACCTCGGCATTGGTGATATAACGACTGAGCTTCTGTGTTCTGAAGAGACCGTTAGTGCTGTTATAAAGGCAAAAGGTAGAGGGGTTCTTGCCGGACTTCCCTTTGTTCAAGAGCTCTTTCTTATGCTTGGAGGTGTTTACATAAGACCCATGAAGGATGAGGGTGAGGCCTTTGAGGAAGGTGATGTTCTCCTTGAGCTTGAAGGAAGGGCTGAGATGATACTCGTTGGTGAGAGACTTGCCTTGAACATCCTCCAGAGCCTATCTGGAATAGCTACAAGGGCACGGGAGTTTGCGAAAGCCCTTGAAGGAACCAGCATAAAGATTCTGGACACGAGGAAGACAACTCCGGGCTACAGGTTTTTTGAGAAGTATGCGGTCAGAGTGGGGGGTGGAAGGAATCACAGGTTCGCCCTCTACGACATGGTGTTGATAAAGGACAATCACAAAAAGGTTGCAGGGGGAATAAGTGAGGCTATAAGGAAGGTGAAGGAGAAGATAAGCCCCGCTTACAGGATAGAGGTTGAGGTAGAGAGCATTGAGGAGCTTGAAGAAGCCCTGCAGGAGGGGGTTGATATAGTTATGCTGGATAACTTCGCCCCGGAGCAGGTAAGGGAAGGGGTCAATATGGTGGGGGGCAGGGTGGAGATAGAGGTCTCGGGGAATATAACCCTTGAGAATATCAAGGATTACGCCGTTGAGGGAGTTGACTACATTTCATCGGGTTCTATTATCTACGGCGCTTCTTGGTGCGACCTTTCCCTGAAGGTTCTTTAAATAGAATTATCGCAAACTCTTCCCAGTTGAAGGGCTTGAAGCCATGGCGCAGGGCGTACCTCTCAAGTTCTTTGATGTTAAGCATTTTCTCAATTTCCGCTTTCAGCTTCAGGTTTTCTTCCTTGAGACTCTTGTACCTGCTTAGCTTCTCGGAGTGCTCCTTTAAAACCTTTATTGAGTAGGCGGAGTAGAGCATATTTCCAAGAAATATCAGTAGTGCCAAGCCTACAGCGTAAAAAGGATTCATCTCCTCTCCCCAGCTCTTAATTTAGCACTTCTCGCAGCTGGGTTCATCCTTATCTCTTCCTCCGAGGGCGTTACGGGTTTCTTTGTCAATAATAGAAACTTCTCCGCATGCCTTCTGAAGAAGTTCTTAACGATCCTATCTTCCAAGGAGTGAAAGCTTATAACGACAAGTCTTCCCTTTGGGTTCAGGTGCTTGACTGTCTTCTCAAGGGCGGATTCAAGGTTTTCAAGCTCCTTATTTACCTCAATCCTTATAGCCTGAAAGGTTCTGGTGGCAGGGTGTATCCTTCCATGCCTCAGCCTTGGAGGAAAGACCGAGGCAACCAGCTGGGCAAGCTCCTTCGTTGTCTCTATTGGCTTTTCCTTCCTCCTCTGGACTATAGCCCTCGCTATCTTCCTGCTCAGCTTCTCCTCACCGTACTCCCAGAGTATTCTGGCAAGCTCCCTCTCGGGATACTCGTTCACAACCTTGTAGGCTGTCAGCTTCTGCTCCCTATCCATCCTCATATCAAGGGGAGCGTCTATCTGAAAAGAGAACCCCCTCTCGCTCTTGAGCTGGTACATTGAAACCCCAAGGTCAAAGAGGAAGCCATCAACCTTCTCAACACCTTCCTCCCTCAGAACTATGTCAAGGTCCTTGAAGTTCGCTTTGTAGATGGAAAACCTTCCCTCAAACTCTTTCAGGTTTTCCTTTGCAAGCTCTATGGCGGACTCATCCCTGTCTATACCTATCACGTAGGCTCGGGAGTTTTTCTCTAATATTCTTTTTGTATGTCCGCCGAGCCCGAGAGTGCAGTCAACGTAAAGCCTCCCTCCATTTCCGAGCAAAAACTCCGTTGATTCCACGAGGAGAACGGGTATGTGCATCACTTCAATTTAAAGCTCTTTCTGTGTATATCCGTTATACCATGTCTTTTTATAAGCTCTCTGTGTTTCCTTGTGGGATAGCCCTTGTGGCTGATGAAGTCGTACTGAGGATATAGCTCGTGGTAATGTTCCATGATCCTGTCCCTGAGAACCTTGGCTATCACGCTGGCACAGGCACAGCTCAGGCTCTTCTCATCCCCTTTGACAAGGGGCAGGCAGTTGTAATCCTCAAGCCTGACATAGTCGCTTATAACCACATCAAAGGGGTGCTTAAGGTCTTCAAGAGCCCTCCTCATAGCCAGCTTGGTAGCTTTGAGGATATTCAGCCTGTCTATCATGGAGCTGTCAACAACTGCGGTTCCCACCGCGATAGCGGTCTCTTTAACTATACTATATATCTCCTCTCTCTCCTTTCTACTCAGCTTCTTTGAGTCGCCCCTTAAAAAGGGTTTTGTATTTGGGGGCAGGATAACCGCTGCGGCTACCACGGGACCGGCAAGAGGTCCCCTCCCCGCTTCATCAACGCCCGCTACAAGGAGACCCTCTTTCCAGAACTTCTCCTCATACTCAGTCATTGGACTCCTGAGGAGTCTCCTCCTGTTCCTGTGCTTCTTTCTCTTCAGCTTCCCTCTGTCTGCGGGCTTCCTCCTTTCTCCTCTGCATAGCCTCGTACTCCCACTTCTTTATCTCCTTTATCTTCCTCTGGGCTACCTTACCTTTGAGCTCCCTAAGGAAGTAGAGCTTAGCCCTTCTTACCTTACCTATCTTCACTATCTCAATCTTCTCTATGTTGGGGCTGTAATAGGGGAATATCCTCTCTATACCTACTCCGTAGGACTCCTTCCTGACGGTGAAGGTCTTGTCCGCACCGCCACCTCTTATCCTTATGACCACACCTTCAAAGGGCTGAATTCTCTCCCTATCGCCTTCCTTTATCCTGTAGTGAACCCTTATAGTGTCGCCCACCTTGAAGTTCGGATACTCCTTCTGGGGCAGGTATCTCCTCTGAACCTTTTCAAGAACACCGCTCATCTTTCTCCTCCTGGGGGTATGGAATGGAAAATTATCCTACAAATCGCTGACTTTTGCAAGGTTGGAGAAAGCTCCTTGGCTTATAATGTAAAATACTAATCTTCCACGGAGGTAAGTAGGTGGCAAAGGTTAAGGGGCTCAGGTGTAGAGAGTGTGGAAGGGACTATCCCGTTGAGCCTATCCACGTCTGTGAGTTTTGCTTCGGTCCTCTTGAGGTTGTTTACGATTACGATGAGATAAGGAAGAACATCTCAAGGGAGAGGATAGAAAGCGGTCCGAAGAGCCTCTGGCGTTATGTTGACCTTCTTCCTGTGGAAAACCCGACAGTTGGACTTACTGCGGGCTTTACGCCCCTGAGAAAGGCTGAAAAGCTGGGGGAAGCTCTGGGTCTCAGGAATCTTTACATAAAGGATGACTCTGTAAACCATCCTACCTTGTCCTTTAAGGACAGGGTTGTGTCCGTTGCCCTGTCCAAGGCTAAGGAGTTCGGCTTTGATACAGCTGCCTGTGCTTCAACGGGGAACCTCGCCAACTCCGTTGCTGCCCACTGCGCCCAGGCTGGTCTGAACTGCTTCGTTTTCATACCAGCGAATCTTGAAACCCAGAAGATATACGGTAGTCTTGTCTTCAATCCTACGGTTGTTGCTGTTGAGGGAACCTACGACGACGTTAACAGGCTCTGCTCGGAGATAGCCAACGATCAGGGTTGGGCATTTGTGAATATAAACATAAGACCGTACTATGCGGAGGGTTCCAAGACCTTGGCCTTTGAGGTTGTTGAACAGCTTGGCTGGAGA
>JALSTO010000188.1 GCA_026983685.1 Aquificaceae bacterium
TCCTTCGTAAGGATGTACAGGGACGCTGAGATAAGGGTGGATGAAGCAACCCTTGAGCTGGCAAAGGATAGAGACATCCTGAGCGTGGCATCAAAGCTTGACAGGGCATCGGTAGCCAGGGGGGACGTAAGGATCCCGCTGACTGGGAAAGCGGAGATAAGGATCGGGAAAGAGCTTGAGGGCTCCTTCATCCTCAGGGCTGAGGAGGTAAAACTATCAGAAAGGCTATCGCTCAAAGGAGCATTTCTTAAAGGAAGCATCAGCGATGGAAAGCTTGTAGGAAGCTACGGGACTGAAAAGCTACTTAAAGGGATATACAGCCTTGATATGCACGAATTTAAGCTCTCAACAAAGGGAAGGTTTGAGGGTGAGGAGCTCTGGGTTGACTACTCCTTCTCAGGTAGCCCAGAAGAGGGGAAAGGGAGAGCTCTCCTGAGGTACAGCCTCGGGGGGGAGGAGATAAAGCTCAGAACAAGTGTCTCTTACAAAGGAGAGAATATCAGACTCAAGGTTGAGCCCACCTCTTTACATTACGGGGTCGCGGAGATTGGGTTTGGAGGAGCGGAACTTTCAGGCACGAGAGAGATTGGTAGGGTGAGCTTTGGAAAGGTAAGCCTGCTGGTTCTGGGAACTCCCTTCGCAGAGCTCCTGCAGGAAGAGGGGAGCTACAACCTTAAGGAAGGGAGATTTAGCCTGAGGTTCAGGAGTCAGGGTGCGGTGAGCGGTTCCTTAGAGCTTGGCTTTGAAAGGGAGTCAGGCTTCTCCGTGAGGTCGGAGGGGCTCTTAGACATGGACAGGCTCTCCTTCTTTGTGGCAACGCCGGCGGGCGGTAGGCTTGAAGGAAAGCTCGGTTTCAAGCTTACTTACGTAAAAGGAAAGCTGAAGCTTGTCCTGAAAAACAGAGGGAGGGTCGTAACCTACTCAAGGTTCTTTACCTACCCCATGGACGCATGGATTGAGCTGAGGGCTCTGGGAAGGAGTTTATCTGCCTTCTTCACCCTATGGAAGGACAATTCAGGGCTTTCTGCAAACGTGGGCTCCCTTGATCTGAAGAACTACTACGTTTATTTAGTCTCAAGGGACCTCCCCATTTCCTACAGAAGGCAGGACCTTTCCCTGAACCTGGAGGTTAGCTCCGAAGGGTGGGTTAGAGTTAAAGAGCTAAGGAGAGTTCTCGTGAAGCTGAACATGCTCCTTTCGGGCGAGATTGAGATAAGGAAGGCTGAGAGAAAGACAGGAAGAGAGGGAAAGGCTCCCGAGCTTGAGCTTGATGTGAGGTTCAGCTCCTCAGCCCCGATAAGGGTAAAGCTCCCAGAAGGCTACCTTTACGTGAAGGTCAACGGCTGGGTCGGGGGGAAGTCATCCGATCCTGAGTACGCTGTGAGCGTTGAGTTCCTTTCTGGAGAGCTCACCTACTTCGGAAGGAAGTTCTTTGTAAGGGGAGGAAGGGCTGAGCTACTGAAAGAAAAGGAAGGGGAGGAGAAGCGGATAGACCTTTCCTTAGTCAACCCTTCGGAGGATATGAGCATATTTATAAATCTGAGGGGCGAGCTGGATAATCCCGACATAGTTGTATGGTCCGAGCCTCCGAGGAGTACTCAGGAGATACTCACCAAGCTCATAATAGGGAGCACCGCGGAAGGGGTAATACCCGTTGCAAAGACCCTCTTCAAACAGCTTGGCTACCTCGGAAGTTTCAAGAGCGGTCTTGCCAGCCTCCTCGGTGTGGATATAACTCTCTCAACCCAGACGGGAGCACAGGGTGAGATAGGGGTGAGTGTAAATATAAGGAAGAAGATCGCGAGGGCTTTTACGATAGAGTACCAGCAGAGCACCCTCAAGGACCCGAGGCAGACTTACTACGGCGGGGGTGTGAGCCTGCCCGCTGGGATGTCTTTCTACGGGAGGGTGTTTGCAGACAACACATCGGAGATAAAATTAAAGTTCATAAGGAAGTTTGACTTTTGAAATGGCTGATATAGAAGACACCCTGAAATTCATAGAGGGTCTCCTTGATAAAGAGGGGATAAAGCTAAAGAGGGGGATTGGTATAGGTTTGTTTCTCTACAATAAGCTCAAGGATAGGGCGCCCGAGTACATGCTTGAAAGCCTCCAGACCCTTGATAGGATGTCCTTTGAAAAGAAGAAGGCTATAATCCTTGAACTGAAACGCTTTTTAGAAAGCTACGCCCCGAAGGACAGCAGGAGGAAAGAGAGGGTAAAGAAGAAAGAAGTAAGAGATTTTCTCCTGCCTGTAGAAGAGCTGAAGCTTCTTGATAAGAAAGAGGTGAAGGTTCTCAAGGGACTGGGTATAAACACCCTCCTTGATGTCCTGTTCTACTTTCCCCTGAGGTACGAGGACAGGAGACCCCTCTCTCTG
>JALSTO010000189.1 GCA_026983685.1 Aquificaceae bacterium
ATATCTTAGCCCCTTCCGCATACCTGCGCACAAACTTTGGCTTTACCTCCTCATAGAGACCTACGATATCATGGAAGACAAGCACCTGACCATCACAGTACTTCCCCGCGCCTATTCCTATAGTTATGACCTCCGAACTCTCTGTCAACTCTTTGGCAAGTTCGGTGGGAACACTCTCAAGGACAACCATGAAAGCACCCGCGTTTTCAAGAGCCTTGAAATCCCTCTGAAGCATCTCAGCCTCCGACTCATCCCTCCCAAAGACCTTAGGTCCTCCCGTGGCATGAACCGACTGGGGCGTAAAGCCGAGATGCCCGACAACTGGCACTCCCATGTCCGTGAGCCTGCTCACGAGCTCAGCGACCCTCTCACCCCCTTCCAGCTTGACCGCCTGAGCACCCGTCTCCTTTATCACCCTTCCGCAGTTCCTTATACCCTCCTCAACAGATACCTGATAGCTCAAAAAGGGCATATCAACCACAATAAAGGAGTTGGGAGCACCCCTTCTGACAGCCTTCGTGTGATAAATCATCTCCTCAAGGGTAACGGGAAGGGTGGTCTCCCGCCCCTGAAAAACCATGCCGAGGGAGTCCCCCACGAGTATGACGTCTATCCCCGCTTCCTCACACAGCTTGGCGGATATGTAATCGTAGGTTGATACCATGGTTATCTTCTCTCCCCTCTCTTTCCTCTTTCTAAGACTCCTTATCGTTACCTTTGGCATCGGTTTTATTTTAAGTTAAGCCTCCTCCTGTAAACCAACTTTATCAGGACACAGCTCACAAGCTTTCTCTGGAAGCTTCCCTTCTCACCTTGATACCTTTTCAGGAACTTTAGGAAGCTCTCCCTTTTAAGGATACCGGCTGTGTAAAGGAAGGCTATTAGGAAAGGTATTCCCGGCAGGACCGGGAGAAGGATACCGAGGATACCGAGAAACAGCAGTAGAATTGATGCAAAAACTCTCATCTTGATATGGTTATGAGGATAACACCGAAAACCACAAGAAGGGTTCCCACAAGCTTATAGAGGGTAAAGCTCTCCCCGAGGAGCATGAAGGCGAAAAGGCTCGCCCAAAGAGGAGAGCTCGCTACTATGGGAGCGACCACCGAGACCTCACCGACCTTTATAGCTTTGTAGTAAAGTAGGAGACCAAGAAAGCCAGAAACGAAACCACCGAAGGATATCACAGCTATATCCCTGAGCGGGTAGCTGAAGCCCTCCCTGAGGATGAGAATGGAAAGGAGTGCAAATAAAGCCGCGGTAAGGTTGTGGAAGAATATCCCCACGAGAGGGGGTATCTCACCCCTGAGACCGAGCTTGAATATGAGAGGTGCTGTCCCCCAGACGAGTGCGGAGAGGATCGCAAATACCACAGCCTTCACAGCTCAAAAACCCCTATCACCGGTGCGTGGTCGGAGGGCTTTGGTTTCCTCCTCTTACGAGGCCAGAGGTCAACGTAAACGTCCTTAAGCTTTTCCTTCAGGGGTTCTGTTATAAGGATGTAGTCAATCCTCATACCCATGTTCTTCCATATCATTCCCCCTATGTAATCCCACCAAGTGAACTGGACCTTGTCGGGGTAAAGGTATCTGAAGGCATCTATAAATCCCCAGGAGAGAATTCTCTCAAAAGCTTCTCTCTCCTCCTTCATCGTCCCTATCGTGCCCTTCAGTATCTCGGGGTCATAGACATCTATATCCTCCCTTGCGACGTTGAAGTCTCCAACCATGCAGACGGGATCCTCTGGGCTGTAATTCTCCTTAAGGTAAGACAGGAGCTTCTCATAGAACTCAAGCTTGTAGTAAAACTTCTCCGTCCCGCGCACATCTCCGTGGGGAGCATAGACGTTTATTACCGTTATACCCTTTATGACTGCACTTATTATCCTCTTCTGCTGGTCAAAGTATTCATCACCGAACCCCTTTCTGACATCTTCCATCGGGAGCTTAGCACATATACAGACACCGTTGTAGGTCTTCTGGGCAAAAACCTCACACCTGTAGCGGAGTTTTTCAAAATCTTCATAAGGAAAGTTCTTCTCCTCCTGCTTGAGCTCCTGAAGACAGAGAACGTCCACAGGCTCTCTCTCAAGCCAGCTGAGAACCAGCTCCTTCCTTGCCCTTATTGAGTTCACGTTGTAGGTAGCTATCTTCATCTTCGCTAATTATAAGAAATATCCGCAGGGCTGAAATTCCCATTTTTTATGATAGAAGTCATAAATAACCAACCGGGCGGACTTCAAAATTAGACTGACATGTCAGTTCAGACCAGGGGGAGGCTTTTAAACGCAGCGAAGAAAGTTTTCTCCGAGAGGGGATACCACAACGCCCAGATATCCCACATCATAGACGAAGC
>JALSTO010000190.1 GCA_026983685.1 Aquificaceae bacterium
AACCTTGAGAGCCTTGACCGCCAGAAGATTAAAGAAACCGCTGTGGGCTAAGACGGTAACTATGTTCATCATTCCGAAGAGGAGAAATATCGTGTTGTAGTCTATTGAAGACCACGCCCCGTGGGGTGGTATTACACCCAGGACCATAACCACCGAAGCCCCGAGGAGGGCTGCCACGGTCCTGTGAAAGTACTTCTCTAAGATTATCATCACGTAAACGAGAAGGAATATCCCCAAGGCGAGCTTCTGGAGTCCCTGAGGGGCTATCTCAATGTGCAGGGCTTTGAGCAGTCCGCTTACTTCGTGAACTTCGGTCATCCTCTCTCCTCCTTTGTTGTATTAAGATTATATCGGGAGGCTTTGAGATGGGTATAACGGTTTTGGGAAGAACAAAAGAAGAGATAAGGCATCTCTTGAAATTCTCTGCCGGGAACATAAAGGACATAAAGTCCTTCCTCGTTATCTACATAATCCCTGGAGATAAGGACGAGCAGGAAGCTAAGGAAGAGGTGGAACCTATAGTGAAGGAGATATCTGGAAAGATACCTTATGAGATCAAGCCCTTCACCGGGAGTGAGGACACAGCAATAGAGACCTTCATAGCTAAGAGGGAAGACCTCAGGATGGTATTTCTCCACGTGAAGAAGAGAGATATAAGGGAGATACTCTCCGAAGACATGTATGCGAACATAATAAAGAAGCTTGAGAAGGGCGTTATAAAGACGCCCGTGGTCTTTGTGCCTCATCATGAGAGTTGATGAGTTTGATTACGAGCTTCCCGAGGAGCTTATAGCGAAATACCCTGCGGTTCCAAGGCACAGCGCAAGGCTCATGGTCCTTGACAGAAAGAGCCAGACGATAGCCCACGATACCTTCTGGAATCTGCCCGAATATCTTCAAGAGGGAGACCTGCTTGTCTTCAACGACACGAAGGTCATTCCAGCCCGGCTCTTTGGAAGGAAGCCGACGGGAGGAAGGGTTGAGATCGTTCTGACAGACTACGTAAAGCCCGAGCTCTGGAAGGCTCTTGTAGGAGGAAAGAAGATAAAGCCGGGTCTGAGGGTTAAAATAGCCGAGGATTTTGGGGTGGAGATCCTTGAACACATTGAAGAGGGTAAGTTCCTCGTCCGCCTTCTGGGTCAGGACCCGCTCCGGTTGATAGACAGGTACGGGCACATACCCATACCGCCCTACCTCAAGCGTCAGGAGGAGGATATAGACAGAACCTACTATCAGACGGTCTTTGCCCGTGAGGAAGGAGCGGTTGCCTCACCTACTGCCTCCCTTCACTTCTCGGAGGAGCTTCTCAATAAACTCAGAAGTAAAGGTATAGAGATAGCCTTTCTTACCCTTCACGTCTCCTACGGAACCTTCAAACCCGTAAAGGTGGAGAGGGTTGAGGAACACTTCGTAGAACCCGAGTACGTCAAGGTCCCGGAGGAAACCGTTGAGAAGGTAATAAGAGCTAAGGAAAAGGGCGGGAGGGTCGTGGCGGTCGGAACAACCGTTGTCAGAGCCTTAGAAACAAACCCTCTCAAGTCTTACGAGGGGTGGACGGACCTCTACATATACCCGGGGTTTGATTTCAGGGTGGTTGATGCTCTTATAACCAACTTCCACCTTCCCCGATCCTCCCTTCTCTTCTTGGTCTGCGCCTTTGGAGGAAGAGAATTTGTCCTCAAGGCTTACCGCGAAGCGGTCTCTAAAAGATACAGGTTCTACAGCTACGGGGATGGAATGCTGATACTTTGATAAAATATCTTCCCATGGCGGAGAAGATAGACATAAACAGGATAACAAAGGATATATTCATTGAGCACAAGGGAGAACCTTACAGGGTCCTTGACTATGAACACGTTAAGCCCGGGAAGGGTCAGGCTTTCGTCAGGGTCAAGGCGAAGAATATGCTCACGGGTAACGTGATTGAGATTACCTACAAGTCTTCAGATACGATTCCCCTTGCGGACTTTGAACAGGTCTTTGCGGAGTATTCCTACGCGGATGGGGAAAGCTACTACTTCATGAACACTCAGACCTACGAGATGCTCGCCATACCAAAGGAAAAGGTTGAGGAGGAGGCTAAGTTCCTCAAGGAGGGAATGCAGGTCGTAGTTTTCCTCTACCAGGGACAGCCTGTGGGCATAGAGCTCCCAAAGCACGTTGAGCTGAAGGTAGTTGAGACAGAGCCAGCCTTTAAGGGGGACACCGCGGCGGGGGGAACGAAACCCGCAAAGCTTGAAACCGGGGCGGTAGTTCAGGTACCTTTCTTTGTAAGTGAAGGCGATATAATCAAGGTTGATACGAGAACGGGTGCATACATTGAAAGGGTCAAGTGATGGATAAAGACTTTGT
>JALSTO010000191.1 GCA_026983685.1 Aquificaceae bacterium
CCACTCGTTAATGCCTTCTGCCTCGGGATCATGCCCGCCGGAAGGATGTTCAGGGCACGGGCCACGAGGGTCGGTCAGCTCCTGTTTCTGATAGGCTCCTCTACGGGCAGGGACGGAATTCACGGGGCTGTGATGGCTTCGGGAGAGTTCGCCGAGGATGCTGAGGAAAAGAGACCCAATGTTCAGGTCGGCGACCCTTACTTCGGGAAGAAGCTCATAGAGGCTGTCCTGGAGGCAGTTGAGAGGGGTCTGGTGGTGGGTATGCAGGACCTCGGTGCAGCGGGTTTGGCAGGTTCCGCCTCTGAGCTTGCAAGCAAGTCGGGTATGGGAGTTGAGCTCCACCTTGACAGGGTACCTCTGAGGGAGGAAGGCATGACTCCTTACGAGATACTCCTCTCGGAGAGTCAGGAGAGGATGCTCTTAGTGATTGAGGAAGAGAATCTGCCGGAGCTGGAGAAGCTTGCCAAGAGATACCACCTCAGTCATGCGGTTGTCGGAAGGACCGCGGAAGGCGGTGATTTCAAAGCCTACTATAAGGGAGAGCTTGTGGCTGAGCTTCCGGTGAGCCTGATAGTTGACGAGGTACCTGTCTATGAAAGACCCATCAAGGAGCCCGAATACCTGAAAGAGACGAGGAATTTTGACCAGAGCACTCTACCGGAGGTTGAGCTCAGAGAATCTCTCTACACTCTCCTCTTTTCACCTAACATAGCTTCAAAGAGGTGGGTCTATAGCCAGTACGATTATCAGGTAGGAACCAACACAGTCCTCAAGCCCGGAGGAGACGCCTCTGTTCTGAGGCTCAAGTGGGTCGTGAAGCCTGAGCTCTCAACGAGAAAGGGAATAGCTATATCCTCTGAGGGTAACGGAAGGCTGATATTCCTTGACCCATACGAGGGAGGAAAGTACATAGTGGCGGAGGCTTGCAGGAATGTTGCCTGCGTGGGGGCAAAACCCTTAGCCCTTACCGACTGTCTGAACTTCGGGAATCCTGAAAGACCTGAGATAATGTGGCAACTTCACAGGGCGGTTGAGGGGATAGCGGATGCCTGCAATCATCTGAAGGTTCCCGTTGTGAGCGGAAACGTTTCTCTTTACAACGAGACCATTGAAAGGGATATGGTCAGGAACATATACCCCACACCCATTGTGGTATGTGTCGGTGTCCTTGAGGACATTGAAAGGTTCGTTGGCATCGGATACAGGAGACCGGGAGAGCTACTCCTGATAGGGGACCTCCAGAGGGAGAGCAGGGTTGACGGGAGCGAGTACCTCAAGGTCGTCCACGGGATCGTTGCAGGTAAGGTGCCAGAGGTAAACCTTGAGAAGGAGAAGACCCTCATTGAGACACTCCTTGATCTGGTAGGGAAAGGTATGATTGAGTCAGCCCACGATGTCTCCTCAGGGGGTCTTCTCATAAACATACTTGAGAGCCTGTTCTTGAGCAGGTTCGGTGCTGAGCTTGAGATATACTCCGATGAGAGGGCTGATTTCTTCCTCTTCTCGGAGATGCCTACGAGGGTCGTTGTGAGCGTTGATCCTGCAAAGTCCGATGAGGTAAAGGACTTTATTGAGAGCAGGGGTCTTGACTGGATGTACATAGGAAAGGTAAAGGAGGAGAGAGAGCTGAGGGTAAACTTCAACGGAGAGCAGGTTTTAAGTGAAGATGTTTCAAAACTCAAGGAGGTGTGGGAAAGATCCTTAGAGGAAGCTCTCTGATATACCTTACGACCCTAACCGCGGTTCTCTTCCTTGACCTCTTTACGAAGGAGCTGGCACAGGAGCTCCTGTCCGAAAGGAGCTATGACCCCCTTCCCTTCCTGAAGCTCTTCCTCATATACAACAGGGGCGCAGCCTTCGGTATGTTTTCAGAGCTACCCGACTGGTTCCGCCTCCCCCTGCTTATACTGACCCCTGTGATAGCCTTCGTGATAACCTACCTTTACTCAAAGAAGGACGGAAAACCTTGCTTTGCGATAACCATGGGTCTTATTGGGGGAGGGGCTCTGGGGAACCTTTACGACAGGCTTTTCCTGGGAAAGGTGAGGGACTTCATACACCTCCACATAGGGGAGCATTACTGGCCCGCCTTCAACGTAGCGGATGCCTCCATAACCATAGCCATAGCTGTTCTGATATTCAAGTACCTGAGAAGGTGAGGGCTGGGCATGCTTCTGAAGTTTCTGCTCTGGAGGATCACAAAGACAACATACCTGACGGCTTTTATCCTCGCCTTTATCCTCCTTATGGTTCAGGTATTCAGGATAGGCTTTATTCTTTTTGGGCTACCGCTGACAAGCTCACTACCTTTCTTTCTGGTCTGGTTCGCCTACTACGGATTTTTCTTCC
>JALSTO010000192.1 GCA_026983685.1 Aquificaceae bacterium
CAGCATACTGATCACCGATGATGCCCACATTCGGGAGCTCAACAGGAAGTACAGAGGCAAAGACAGACCGACGGACGTCCTCTCCTTTCCCGACCGCACCTCTATAGCCGGAAAGGTTCTTCTGGGAGACGTGGTCATTTCCGCTGATACAGCCCAGAAGCAAGCTCTAAATCTCGGGCACAGCTTAGAGGAAGAGGTTGAGAGACTTCTAGTTCACGGGATCATCCACCTCCTCGGTTACGACCACGAGCTCGGGGGAGAGGAGGAGAGAAAGTTTCGGGAGCTTGAGGAAAAGGTGAATGCTGAGCTCAGAAGAGGCTAAAGAACTTATAACCTTGGGAAGGCTTGCTGTCCAGAGCGTCCTGCGGGGTAGGGAGCCTGTGGTTCCTTCCCAACTCCGAGAGAGATTCTCCTCCAAGAGGGGTGTCTTCACGACCCTGCTGACCTTTCCCGATAAAGAACTGAGGGGATGTATAGGCGTTCCCTACCCCCTTTACCCTCTGTGGCAGGCTGTCCTTTATTCCTCTATCAATTCCGCTTTCAAAGATCCCCGCTTTCCTCCCCTGAGAGGAGAGGAGCTTGACAGGACGATCTGGGAGCTTTCAATCCTGACAGAGCCTAAGGAGGTGCCTCTGGAGGAACTTCCCCATGCAGTCAGGGTCGGTGTTGATGGACTGATGGTTGAGCTTGGTGATGCCAAGGGACTGCTTCTTCCTCAGGTTCCTCTCAGGTACGGGTGGTCTGCGGTTGAGTTTCTTGAAAACACCTGCCTGAAGGCAGGTCTTTCTAAAGACTGCTGGAAGAACCCTGATGCTAAGATAAAAAGGTTTCAGAGTGAGGTCTTTGAGGAGGTTGAGCCTTGGGGAGAGGTGAAGAGGGTAGAGGCGTCCCACTGTCGGTAGAGGAGCTTAAACGTATCCAGATAGATTGCGCAAAGAAAGTTATTCAGAGGGACGACTATGGGAAGCTTGAGACCGTCGGAGGTATGGACCTCACCTTTGAGAAAATAGATGAGAACCCCACAAGGGCATGGGCGAGTCTCGTTGTCCTTGAGCTTGAAAGCCTGAAGCCCGTATACAGCCATGTGGTTGAGGATGAGGTCAGCTTCCCCTACGTACCCACCTTCCTCGCCTTCAGGGAGCTTCCCCTGCTTCTGAAGCTCTATGAAGAGGCAGAGCTAAAGCCCGACCTTTACTTCATAGATGGGCAAGGGATCGCCCACCCCCGGGGCTGTGGAATAGCCTCCCACTTCGGCGTTGAGACTGGGGAGGTCAGCGTGGGTGTTGCCAAGACAAGGCTCTTCGGCTACTATAAGGAGCCGGACAAAAAGAGAGGTTCTTACTCTTACCTCAAGTACAGAGGTAGAATACTTGGTGCTGTTGTGAGAACTAAAGATAACGTTTCTCCTGTCTTCGTATCTGTGGGGCACAGGATAAGCCTGAAGACCTCCATAGAGCTCGTCCTGAAGACCTCAAGATACAGGATACCTGAACCTACAAGGCTCGCCCACAATTTACTCCAGAAGGTCAGGAGGGAGAGCCTCGGGTACTAAAGATGAAGCTCTGACTCCTCAGAGCAATTCCTTGAACCTTTTCAGGTAGGCTTGGGTCTCTTGAGGAAGGAGCTCCGGGTTGCTCAGAACCTTATCAATACCCGCCCTCAGCAAGTTCCCTTCGCCCCAGTTGTAAGCTATAAGAACGAGCCTCGGGTCCCTGAACTTCCTGTAAAGTTGCTTTATGTAAGAAAGGGCTACCCTCGTGGATTTAACCGGATCAAACCTCTCGTCCCTATGCTCATCAACCCTCAGCCCCAAGCTCCTTGCGGTTTCGGGCATGAGTTGCCACAGACCTGCTGCTCCTTTCTTTGACACAGCCCTCGGGTTGTATCCGCTCTCAACCTCCGGTATCAGGGCAACCCAGGAAGGAAGCCCCTCCCTCTGAACCATCTCCCCGACCATATCCCTCAGATCTTTATCACCAGAGCTTCTCTGGTAGCTCTCAACTATAAACTTAGCTATCCCGATACCTCCCGCCTCAGCCAGCTTTGAGCTCACCCCTTCCAAAAACATATCGTAGTAAAGCCTTTGGTAGAAGCCCTTTCCCTTTATAAGCGGTCTGTAAGCTTCCTTCAACACCTGCTTCAATAAGATCGCCTCAAACTCCTTAGCGACGCTTCTTATGTCCTTCTTCTTTATAAGCTCCCTGTAGTTGTAGGAGGGGTTTGAGAAGATAATCCTGCTCATAGCACCTCCAGTTTTGCTTTAAGGGCACCTGCCTCCTTTATAGCCTGAAGGACGGATATTATCTCCCTCGGTGTAGCCCCTATCTTGTT
>JALSTO010000193.1 GCA_026983685.1 Aquificaceae bacterium
TGTGAAAGGCAGTATTCCAGCTCACTTTCTGTATATATCCTCTTCAAAAACCTATCCCCGAACCTCTCTATAGCCTTACCTATCCTCTCGTTCCTGACTATGTCCACACCCACCATAGGTTTGCAAATTTTACCACTCAGGTGCCTGAGAACCGCAAATCAGGGACAAAATGTCTTAACCCAAGTTGCCACCCGCTTGACATTCAGGAGATTTCAGAAGAACATATAGGTATGGTCTTTGAGAGGGCAAAGGGGCTTGTCAGGAAGGTTACCCTTGAGCTTGTCTATGAAGTAGTTGATGAAAGAACCAAGGAGATAATCTACAAAATAGAAGAGCTTGAGAAAAAGAGAGAGGATGATTTCAAATATCTGAACCAGAAGATGGACAACCAGACAGGCCAACTGAGAAGCGAAATAAAGAAACTTGATGAAAAGATAGACATCCAGACAAATCAACTCAGGGACGAAATAAAGAGGCTTGATGAAAAAATAGACAATCAGACGGCTCAGCTCAGGCAGGAGATGGGTCAGCTCAGACAGGAGATGAACCAGCTCAGGCAGGAGGTAAAGGAAGAAACAAACCAGCTCAGGCAGGATATAACTCAGATAAACCACAGGATAGACACCGTCATTCAGATGCTTTCAGAAGTTCTCAGAAGGTAATCCGTGGGTTGTTTTGCTACCCCGCAAGTCGGATTATCATAGTATGCCATGGCAAAATAGGGTATGAAGATTAAGAAAATTAGAATATATTTATATCCTGATAGGAGGTGAGATATGTTGCTCGGTCTGGATGTAAGGGCACAGATAAAGGAGATACTTGACAAGGAGTTTAGGGAGCCTGTTACCATTAAGCTCTTTTCACAGACTATAGGCTGTGAGAGCTGTCAGACCGCTGAAGAGCTGTTGAAGGAGCTTGCGGAGGTTGCCGGTGAAGAGAGGATAAAGTACGAACTCCATGTTCCGGCTCTTGAGAAGGAGCTCGCCCAGAAGTACGGCATTGACAGGCTTCCTACAATAGTGATAGAGGGAGACAAGGATTACGGCATAAGGTACATAGGACTCCCCGCAGGTCTTGAGTTCAGCACCCTTATTCAGGGGATAATCCAGGTCTCTAAGAGAGTACCAAACCTCTCCGAAAACACTCTTGAGCATCTGAAGAAGATAGACAAGCCCATAGATATAATGGTTTTCGTGACCACCTCCTGCGGATACTGCCCTGCTGCGGCAGTAATGGCTTACAACTTTGCCTTAGCAAGCGACTATATAACCGCAAAGGTCATAGACGCCTCCGAAAACCCCGACTTAGCCCAGAAATTCCAAGTGGTCGGCGTTCCCAAGATAGTCCTTAACAACGGTATGGCTGAGTTTGTGGGTGCCCAGCCAGAGAACGCCTTCCTCGGCTACGTTGTCGCAACCTACGAGAAGCTCAGGAAGGAAGGCGAGGCTTGAAGGAATTGGAGAGGAAGCCCCTGCGGGAGTTTGTAGCTCCCGTGGTTAAGGTCATAGAGGAGACACCGACCACGAAGACCCTTGTATTTGACATAAGCGGGGTAGAGTTTGACTTCTATCCGGGCCAGTATGTTATGCTCAAGGTCCCGTACCCACCTACCGGTGAGGAATTGAAGAGGGCTTACTCAATTGCCTCAAGCCCCCTCCAGAGGAATAGGCTGGAGCTTACGATCAAGCGGAAGGAGGGAGGGAAAGCATCAGTTATACTGACGACACAGGTCAAAGAAGGGGACAGATTTTTCATAAAGGGACCCTACGGTAAGTTCTACTGGACGGAGGAGCTCTCCACCCGTATTGTACTCATAGGTGCTGGGAGCGGTGTGGTTCCACTGATGTCAATCCTGAGGTATATAAGGGACAAAGGACTCCACAACGTTAGAGCTACACTGCTTGTCTCCTACACATCCTATGAGGAGATAATCTACAGGAATGAGCTGGAGGAGCTCTCCAGACACTCAAATATCAAAGTCAGGATTACTCTGACGAGAGAAGCTCCTGAAGGCTGGGAAGGGCTGAGGGGCAGGATCAATGCGGATATGATTCTGAGAGAAGTTGAAGATATACCAGCCAACCTTTATTACCTTTGCGGACCTCCCGCCTTTGTGGATGACATGAAAGAGCTCCTTCTCCAGCTCCGCGTTGATAGGAAGCAGATAAAGACCGAAAGGTACGACTGAAACAAACAATTCATTAAAGGGAAAGAAGGACAGCTCCTAAGACCATAAACACAGAACCCCAAAAGCTTTTCCTTATTTCCTCTCCAAAGAAGAGCTTTCC
>JALSTO010000194.1 GCA_026983685.1 Aquificaceae bacterium
ACCTCGGAGGGCTTTTATGGAGAAGGTAACCTTCTCCTCCTTGGGATTTATATCAATTATCTTCACCTCGTGCTCCTGTCCAACCTCAAGCTTAAGGTCCCGTGGAACCTCCGAGAAGGGAAGCAGGCCTTCTACCCCCTCGGGTAGCTCAAGGAAAGCTCCGAAGGGCATAACCTCTTTGACCCTCAGCTTCACCACGTCTCCAACCTTGTACTTTTCCCGAATTATCTCCCAGGGGTTTGGTGTGAGCTGTTTTATGCCGAGCCTGACATACCTTCCATCCGTCCCGAGAACGACAAATTCCCTCTCCTCACCCTCTTTGAGAACCTCCTCAACCCTCTTGGGTTTTGTCCATGAGAGGTCGCTCCTGTGGATTATCCCCTTGACCTTTTCACTTCCTATATCAACTATAGCCCTGCTCCCCTCTATCTTTTCAACCCTTCCCTTTATCTTGCTTCCAACGGGATTCTCAGTGAGAAACTCCTCCCAAGGCTTGGGGAGAGCCTGCTTGATGCTGAGGATTATCCTCTGCCTCTTAGGCTCTATCCTCAGAACCTTTGCCTTCACCACATCACCCTTCTGGGGTGTCTCGCCGTTCCAGCTCACCTCTTCTGCGGGGACAAAACCCTCAAGTCCATCGTCAATCTCAAGGACGATCCCCTTTGGCGTTACCTGAAAGACCTTCGCCTCAACTATGTCACCGACCTTGTGCTCCCTGTTGAACTTCTCCCAGGGGTTTTCCTTCATCTCCCTGAGAGAGACTATAAGGAAGTCCTTTTCCCTGCTCTTCTTCTTTACCTTAACCTTGAGGGTCTCATCAACCTCCGCGTAATTAAAGGGGTTCTTGTCCCTTCCCCAGGACAGTTCCTCCTTGGGGAGGAATGCTCTAAGAACTCCCTCTATCAGAAGGGTTATACCCTTGTTCGGGTCAATCTTTATAACCTTGCCCTCAACTACGTCTCCCTTCTTTAGGCTCTGAAGGAGCTCCTGCTTTCTCTTCTCCCTCTCCTCCTCAAGGTAGGCTTTGTGAGAAACTATCACCTTAGGTCTGTCTTTCTGGAGGCTAACCTCCATTACCTTCACCCTTACGGGCTTACCTACGCTTAGCTTCTTCCCCGTCTCACTGGCTGGGAGGAAGGCTTTAACACCTTCTATATCAACTATAAACCCACCGCGGGTCTTCTTCTCAAGGGTTCCTACCACATCCCTACCTTCCGACTGAGCCCTCTGGAGCTCCTCAAGACCTTTCTGCTGGGCTATTATCCTGTAGGAAAGGAGCGGATAGTCAAGGCGGGGAGACATCTTCACTATGACAGCCTGTATCTCATCTCCCTCCTTTATCTCCTCTTTCACCTCCTCTCTGGGCACTACCCCTTCAACCTTATAACCTATATCAACGTAAATGTATCTCTCATCAACCTTGACTACCTTCCCGCTTACTATCCTTCCTCTCTTAAAGGTCTCTTCTTGCGGGAGGGCTTCGCTCAGGAGTTTCTCAAATTCGTCCATCCGGTCCTCCAAGGGAAAATACATTATAGCAAAAATTTATGAGTATCAATTTTCTGGATTATATTATTATTTCCTGAGATAGGAGGCGTAATGGAGTTCTTTTTCTTTCTTGACATCTACGCGGACAGGCAGCTCATAGACTACTACATACTGTCCTTCAAGCTCGGGAACCCCAAGTCTGTTGAACTGAAGAAGTGGTCTGGGAAGAGCTACATAGTGGATATCAAGGACTGGGAGAAGTTCAAGAACAGCACCTATGACATCGTCCTCTACGAACTGGGTGACGAAATAGAGAGGTTCAAGGATATTGAGACAGCCTTCAGAGAAGGCTACAGAATAGCCTACAGGGAGGCTTCAAGGAGAGGTGCCAAGAGGATCCTTCCCGCCATAGGGTACGGGAACCCTCCGGTTGATGTGGTCAAGAGGTTCTTCCCCGTTGAGCCCGAGTTTGAGAAGTTCCCTGATGACATAGACAGCTTCCTTGAGGAGGTTATAAGGTCAACTCCCGAGGAGATGACGAGAAGAGGATTCGGTGATGACGAAAACCCTTTCTGAGCTCCTTGAAGAGCTAACTCCAAAGAGGGTAGTTGAGGAGCTGAACAAGTATGTCGTAGGACAGGAGGAGGCTAAGAAGGCTGTTGCGATAGCCCTGAGGAACAGATGGAGGAGGCAGAAGCTTCCCGAATACATAAGGGACGAAGTAGCGCCCAAGAACATCCTTATGATAGGACCCACCGGTGTGGGTAAGACCGAGATAGCGAGGAGG
>JALSTO010000195.1 GCA_026983685.1 Aquificaceae bacterium
GGCTGGCACTACCACCGATATCATATATACCTGCCCTCGCTCCTCATCTTCACACGGATAAGACCTTCCTTCTCCTCCACTTCCTCCACTTTATAATCAAGAAAGTTTATCCTTCCGATGTCTTCCAGACCAACCTTCATCTCAAGTATGTACCTCAGTGTGTACGCCCTGTGGGGAAGGGTGTTTATCACTCTCTTATTTCCCCTATAGTAGGTGAAAGTTACCCTTCGGGTGTTTTCTGGAAAGGGGATAACTCTGCGGTCCTCTGTGGAGAGGAAGTCCCACAGAACTGCCCCTTCAAAGAGCCTGCGGACAAGCTCCTCAAGGTGGGACCTCCAGAAGGAACGAAGGCTCTCTTCCCTGAACGTTGTCCTCCAGTCAAGCCCGTAGGTAGGGAGCAGGTCAGATATACCCACGAGACCCATGAGAGGAGAAGGAATGACACCTCCCCTCTCTATCTCTTCCTGAACCCTCCTGGGGAGCGCCCAGAAGCTCAGCTCTTCCCAGAACCTTCCTTTGTATCTCCTGAAGGCGGGTGCAAGGGGGGTGGTGCCAACACCTAACTCCCTTATCAGAGCTTCCCTTAATGGATTGAGCTCCGGGAATCTATTTCCTATACCTTCTCTCCACACCTCGGAGAGGTCCTTCCTGACCATATCCATACGGGATTGAACCCTGCTCCAGGGAAGCAGATAGATGTGCATACAAGTATTATAAGGGTAGGCTTATATCCTTATGGTAGAATTTAAAGCCATGCCAAGAAAGAAGACTCTCAGGGATGTGGACGTAAGGGATAAAAAAGTTCTCGTGAGGGTTGATTTCAACGTTCCTCTTGATGAGCAGGGAAACATAGTTGAAGACACAAGGATAAGGGCGAGCCTCCCCACGATTGAGTATCTCATGGACACACGGGCAAAGATCATCCTCATGTCCCACCTTGATAGACCGAAGGGCAGAGACCCGAGATACTCCCTCGCACCCGTAGCCAAGAGACTTTCAAGGCTCATAAACACAGAGGTCAAACTCGCACCGGACTGCGTGGGAGAAGAGGTCAGGGAGATGGTCTCCCAGATGAAGGAGGGAGAGGTGCTCCTCCTTGAAAACCTTCGCTTCCACGAGGAGGAGACAAAGGGCGACATGAACTTCGCCAAAGAGCTCGCATCCCTCGGAGAGGTGTATGTTAGTGATGCCTTCGGCACATGCCACAGGAAGCACACCTCCATATATCTCGTCCCAAAACTGCTCAAGCCCGCGGTCATGGGTTTCCTCCTTGAGAAGGAGATCAACTACTTTGAGAAGGCTATGATAAACCCCCAGAGACCTGTTGTCGGCATACTGGGTGGTGCGAAGGTATCAACAAAGCTGGGGATAATAAAGAACCTCCTCAAGAGGGTGGACAAGCTCTTCATAGGTGGAGCCATGGCTTTCACTTTCATAAAGGCTATGGGCTACGGCGTTGGAGACTCGCTCGTTGAGGAAGACCTAATACCTACAGCCCTTGACATACTTGAGGTTGCAAAGAAGCTGGACGTTAAACTCTACCTACCCGTGGATTTTGTCATAGGACAGGAGATCTCTGACAACACGCCCACGAAGATAGTTCCCTGGCAGGAGATCCCGGAGGGCTGGAAAGGGCTTGATATAGGGCACGTGTCGGTTGATCTCCTGAGGGAAGTCGTTTCCGATGCCCAGACCGTAGTGTGGAACGGTCCTATGGGTGTCTTTGAGCTTGACAGGTTCAAGAACGGAACCTTTGAGACCGCCAAGATGGTGGCTGAGTCACCCGCTCTTACCATAGCAGGCGGTGGTGATACGGACCACGCAATACACAAAGCGGGCGTTTACAACGCCATTGACTTCGTATCTACGGGAGGAGGAGCTTTCCTTGAGCTCTTAGAGGGTAACTCCCTTCCCTGTCTTGAGGTTCTTGACGACAAGGAATGAGCATGGATATAAGAGAATACGTCCAGACCGCCAAGGAGGCAGCTCTCGTAGGAGGCATAGTTTTAAAGGAGAACTTCAGGAAGGTCAAGGACGAGAGTATTGAAGAGAAGGCGGAGAAGGACTTTGTCAGCTACGTTGACAAGACCTCAGAACAGAGGATAAGGGAGTTCATCGGAAGCAGGTTTCCGGGGCACAGGATTGTAGGAGAGGAAGAAGGAGGAGACCCTTCGGGAGAGTTCGTGTGGTACATAGACCCTCTTGACGGGACGAAGAACTACATAGCGGGCTTTCCCGTATTCGGCGTTTCAATAGCCCTCGTTCATGAG
>JALSTO010000196.1 GCA_026983685.1 Aquificaceae bacterium
AGGCACGGAGCTACGGGGATAAAGTAAAGCAGGTTCTCTCAGTTCTCATGGATAAAACGAGGGAAGTACTCATTATAAACAGCCTCGGCGAGATGGCCGAGGATACCCAAAAGAGGATTGTCTTCTTCGTTGAGGTTGTTGCCAGCGATGGGGAAGTCCTCCAAAGGGGTTACGAGTCCTTGGGTGCAAGAAAGGGCTTTGAGATATTTGAGCAAACACCGCCGGAGGCGGTCGCTCAGAAGGCTACAGAGAGGGCACTTCTCATGCTCACCGCCAAGCCCGCACCCGCAGGTCAGTTTACAGTAGTTCTCTCCTCTCAGGCTGGCGGGACTATGATACATGAGGCTGTCGGTCATGGGCTTGAGGCAGACCTTGTCCAGAAGGGTCTATCCGTTTATGCGGGCAAGCTCGGTGAGAAGGTCGCCAGCGAACTCGTAACCGTGATAGACGATGCCACCCTTCCCGAACACAACGGCTCCTTTACGGTTGACGATGAGGGAGTCCCCGCCCAGAGAAAGGTACTCATAAAGGACGGCTATCTCGTAGGCTACATGTACGACAGGCTCAGGGCTATGAAAGAGGGCAAGCAGTCAACCGGTAACGGGAGGAGGCAGAGCTACGCTCACATACCCATAGTGAGGATGACAAACACTTACATAGACAAGGGAAAGGACAACCCTGAGGATATCCTGAAGGATACCAAGAAGGGTGTTTACGTGGTGAAGATGGGAGGTGGAGAGGTGAACACTGTGACAGGAGACTTCGTCTTTGAGATTATGGAAGGCTACATGATTGAGAACGGGGAGATAACCTACCCCATAAGGGGTGCTACCTTGATAGGTAACGGTCCCAGAGCCCTGCAGGATGTGGATGCGGTCGGCTACGATCTCGGATGGGCTATAGGCACCTGCGGTAAGGACGGGCAGGGCGTTCCCGTGACAGATGCTCAGCCGACCGTGAGGATAAAGAGGCTCACCCTCGGAGGCTGTCAGGTCTGTGAGTGAACTATCTCTGTTCCTATACCCGCCTCGGTAAATATCTCAAGGAGGAGGGAGTGCTGGACCCTTCCGTCTATGATGTGGACCTTTCTCACGCCCGATTCCATCGCTCTTAGGGCGGACCTTACTTTGGGGATCATCCCTTCCCTTATCACTCCAGTCTCTATAAGCCTCCTTGCCTCCTCCTTGCTCAGGGAGGAGAGCAGTCTTCCTTCCGCATCCTTCACTCCTTCTGTATCGGTAAGAAATATCAGCTTCTCAGCCTTCAGGTGTCTTGCTATCTCCGACGCTGCTACGTCAGCGTTTATGTTGTATGCCTCTCCCTCTTCCCCGACCCCCACGGGCGCTATCACAGGGATAAAGTCCCTCTCTATTAGGGAGAGGATCAGCTCGCTGTTCACTTCAATCACCTCACCTACAAAGCCTACCTCCTCTTCGGGAACCGGTAGTCCGAGCTCACGAAAGTACCTTTCCTTGTCAAGCTTCTTCGCCCTGAGAAGTCTCCCGTCCCTTCCGGATATACCCACAGCGTAGACGTTCTTACCGCTGTACCTGTTTATGAGAGCGACTATGTCCTTATTCACATCACCCGATAGAACCATCTCAACCACGTGCATTGTTTCCTCGTCTGTCTTCCTCATACCACCGACGAACTTGGGCTTTATACCAAACCTCTCAAGGGCAAGGCTTATCTGAGGTCCACCGCCGTGAACTACCACAACATCAATTCCAACATACTTTAGGAGGACGATGTCCCTGGCAAAGGACTCCCTGAGCTCCTCCCGTGTCATTGCTGAACCGCCGTACTTGACCACAAAGACCTTGCCGTGAAACTCCCTTATATAGGGAAGAGCCTCCTGAAGAACCTTAGCCTTCTCTACGAGCCTTTCCATGTTGAACATTTTAAGATTAATCACTCTTTTCCTCTTATAAAGAATTTTTAACTTTTCATCACGTGGACTGCCCTTTAAATAAGCCTTAGTGTGAAGAGAAGTATAGATTTATTCTTATATAAGAAGATTTTTACATTTTAAAATCCCTAAAGTAATTCTTATAAAAAGACACTTCAGTCAGACTTACAATTCACACCGATAAAAATCCTTGTTAGGGGGTGTAGTATGGGAGGTATTGATAGGCGCCAGTTCCTTGCCTACATGGGTATAGGTGCTGTGGCTGGTTTTCTACAGTCCTGCGGGGGCAACGGTACAGAAGTTGTGGGTATGATGATGGGAGGAGGAGGAAGTAGTACCTCAGCTCCTTCG
>JALSTO010000197.1 GCA_026983685.1 Aquificaceae bacterium
GGGAGTATGACGGGATAATAGTGTCAGATTATGCCAAGGGCGTGATAACCCACAGGGTAATGGAAACGATAAGGGACAGGGAGCTCTTCTACGCCATAGACCCGAGACCCACGAACAAGAGCCTCTACGTAGGGGCGAACCTTATGACACCCAACGAGAAGGAGCTCAGGGCTATGACCGACCCACTCTCGGAGGACAGTGTAGATACCCTCGGGAAGGTCCTCAAGAAGGAGCTTGAGCTTGAGACCCTCATCGTGACGAGGGGACCCAGAGGCATGACCCTATTTGGAGATGAGGTTATAAACTTTCCGGCGAGGGCGAGGGAGGTTTACGATGTTACAGGTGCGGGAGACACGGTTATAGCCTCCCTGACAGCCTTCAGACTTGCAGGTGCTGGATGGGAAGAAGCCTGCGAACTGGCGAACCTCTGTGCAGGTATAGTCGTGGGTGAGTTCGGAACCGCAAGCGTTACCCCCGAAGAGATACTGAGGGAGCTTGATGAGAAGGGGGAGTAATTACGAGGACATAGCCTGCGAATACCTGAGGGGGCTCGGCTATGAGATCCTAACAAGAAATTATTACTGTGGTTTTGGCGAGCTTGACCTCGTTGCAAGGGAAGGGGATGAGCTCGTCTTCGTTGAGGTTAAGGGTGGAGTGGATGAGGAGTTTGGTCACCCAGCCCAGAGGCTCACACCGAAGAAGTTTGACAGGATAGTGCGGTGCGCTTTCAGGTTTCTGGAGGAAAACTCCTTAGACCTTCCCTTCAGGATAGACCTGATAGTGATCCTTGGCGGGAAGGTTGAGCACTACAAAAATGTAAGTTTCTGGTAAAGGACCCGCCGAAGGCGGGTGTTTATCACTCAAGGATCTCTAAAACGACCCTCTTTCCAGTTTTCCTGCCCATCGCTGAGAGCAGGGTCCTGAGGGACCTTGCGATCCTTCCCTGCTTACCTATGACCTTCCCGAGCTCAGCGGGATCAACCCTGAGCTCAATGACGATGGTCTTCTCGCCTTCTATCTCGGTGACCTGAACCTTGTCGGGATTGTCCACGAGGGCTTTTGCGGTTGTCTCAACTATCTCCTTCATAGCGCTCATCCGTGCACCTCCTTGCTGGTTTTCTTCAGGACCCAGTAATCACCTGTTTTTTTGAGCTCACAACCTTCGGGAACAGCCTCCTTTAGGACCCCGGCAACATCAAGGATTGACTTTGCCCGACCTGCTATCTCAGCCCCCTTCGCAACCCACTCCTTGACCTTATCGGGCTTTATGTCAAGGAGAACTTTTCTCTTTGGATCGTAAGTTCCAAGTATGTCAATGTAGTTACCCTCTCTGGGGGACTTCGCATCCATCACCACTATTCTGTATATCGGGTGATGCCTCCTTCCGAACTTCGCGAGTCTTATCCTTACCGCCATTCTCTATCCTCCTGAAAACCTGAGCCAATTATTATATCAGAATTTGAAGGGAAACCTCGGCATGGGCATACCTCCGGCGCCCTTGAGCTTCCTCATCATCTTCCTCATATCCTCATACCTCTTCAGGACTTTGTTCACCTCGGATATGCTCGTCCCACTCCCCTTGGCTATCCTCTTCTTCCTGCTCATGTTTATTATACGGGGGTTCCTCCTCTCCTCTGGGGTCATTGAGTTTATGATCGCCTCAATCCTCTTGAACTGCTTCTCGTCAACCTTTACCTTTTTGAGCTGGGCTCCAACACCCGGTATCATGCCAAGGAGCTTGTCAAGGGGACCCATGTTCTGTATCATCCTCAGCAATTCCCTGAGGTCCTCAAGGTCAAAGTCACCGGCGAGAACCTTTGTAGAGATGTGCTGTGCCTTGTCTTCGGGTATTACCTCCTGCACCCTCTCTACAAGAGACTGGATGTCCCCGAGCCCGAGGATCCTCTGGGCGATCCTGTCCGGATAGAAGGGCTCTATGTCTTCAACCTTCTCTCCAACACCGACGAACTTTATAGGAACCCCGAGGGTCTCCCTGACAGAGAGGGCTAAGCCTCCCCTCGCGTCTCCATCCATCTTTGTCAGAACCACGCCTGTGAGACCGAGTAGCTCGTGGAAGGTCCTGGCTGTCTCAAGGGCTGTCTGCCCCTGCATGGCGTCTGCAACGTAGATTATCTCTGAAGGATTCGTTTCTTCCTTTATCCTCCTGAGCTCTTCCATGAGTTCTTCATCAACATGTAACCTCCCAGCGGTGTCAAGCAGGAGGTAATCAACGCCCTCCTTCCTCGCCCTCTGAACACTTCTCTTGGCTATCTCAACAGCGGACAGCCCTTCTTCGTGGGAGTAGTAGGGGACTCCTATGTTTTGGGCAAGCCTCTCAAGCTGAAGCATGGCCGCAGGTCTGCGAACATCCGTTGAGGAAACCGCAACTTTGAACCCCTTTTTCTTCAGGAGGTTTGCTATCTTCCCGATCGTGGTCGTCTTTCCCGTTCCTTGAAGACCAACAAACAGAACCGTTCCCTTCTTGAGGTCTTCCTTCTCCCTACCGAGAAGGTCAACGAGCTCTTCATAGACTATCGTTATTACCTGCTCCGCGGGAGAGAGGTTCTTCTTGACCTCCTGAGAGAGCGCTCTCTCTCTGACCCTCTTGAGGAAGCTCTTGGTTACCTCGTAGTCCACGTCAGCCTCAAGTAGGGCGAGCCTTATATCTCTGAGGGCATCGTTTATAACCTTGTCGGTGAGTTTTCTCGCATTCTTTAACTTTGAAAGAGTTCCGCTGAACTTTTCGGTAAGTAGCTCAAGCATACCTAATATGATAACCCGACTTGCAAGGTAGTAAGATTACAGAAATTACCTGAATGTCAAGCGGATGGCAACTCGGGTTATGATACTAAACTCTTACATCAAGGTTCTTCCCCGTGGAGCCATTTCTCGTAAGTTCAGCGAGAGCTTTCATCTCCATCATAGTGGCTTTGACTGCTATCCTTATATCCTGAGGAGACGGTCTGGCAGGTGCGAGGGCAGACCTCCTTATCCTTTCAGCTATCTCTATTGTCTCTTCGGGTGTTCTTCCTTCCTTCAGTCTGAGGGGGACCTCTCCCCCTGTAATGTAGAGCCTTCCGTCTGGACCGCGTGTATACTCGTACCTTACAGGACCCGCCAGATCTCCCGCAACAGCCTTGTGAGCCATTTCGTGGGCTTTAACCTCCTGCTCCCTCATCCTGAGTCTTTGAAGTTCTGTTACCACTTTCAGGCTCTCATAGATGTTTACTCCGCCCACATTCATGATGCGAACCCTTCGTATCCTCCACCTGAAGATATAATTTAAATGCCATGAGCTTGAGTACACATGAGATCAGAGAGCTCTTTTTGAGCTTCTTTGAGAAGAAAGGACATGAAAGGGTTAAGAGTGCTCCCCTCGTTCCAGAGAACGACCCCACCCTCTTATTCGTGAATGCGGGTATGGTTCCCTTCAAGAACGTCTTCTTAGGTATTGAGAAGAGACCTTACACGAGGGCTGTATCCTGCCAGAAATGCCTCAGGGTTTCGGGTAAGCACAACGACCTTGAACAGGTGGGCTACACCTCAAGGCACCACACCTTCTTTGAGATGCTCGGGAACTTCTCCTTCGGAGACTACTTCAAGAGGGAGGCTATAGAGTACGCCTGGGAGTTTGTTACGCAGGTTCTCAAGCTCCCCGAAGAGAAGATATACATATCTGTTTATAAGGAGGATGAGGAGGCTTACAGGATATGGAACGAGCTTGTAGGTATTCCTTCCCAGAGGATATGGAGGCTCGGGGAGGAGGATAACTTCTGGCAGATGGGAGACACGGGACCCTGTGGACCCTCTTCTGAGATATACATTGACAGGGGTGAAGAGTACGAGGGAGAGGAGAGATACCTTGAGATATGGAACCTTGTTTTCATGCAGTACAACAGGGATGAGAAGGGAAACCTCACGCCCCTACCCAAACCCAACATAGATACAGGAATGGGGCTTGAGAGGATAGCGAGCGTCCTTCAGGGAACGAAAACCAACTACGAGATAGACATAATATACCCCCTCATAGAGTTCGGAGAGGATGTGTCTGGTGTAAAGTACGGAAAGAGCTACGAGGGGGATGTAGCCCTGAGGGTGATCGCAGACCACCTGAGAGCCCTGACCTTTGCTATCTCCGACGGGGTTCTACCCTCAAACGAGGGTAGAGGATATGTTATAAGGAGGATACTCCGCAGAGCTCTGAGGTTCGGATACAAGCTCGGCGTCCTTGAGCCCTTCCTTCACAAGGGCATAGATGTGGTTGTTGAGATAATGAAGGAGCCCTATCCCGAGCTTGAGATGAGCAGGGAGTTCGTGAAGGGGGTGGTCAGAGGAGAGGAGGAGAGGTTCATAAGAACCCTCAAAGCTGGTATGCAGGCTGTGGAGGAGCTCATCGCAAGAGCTGAGGTGGAGGGGAGGAAGGAGCTGAGAGGTGATGAGGTCTTCATGGCATACGATACCTACGGCTTTCCCCTTGACCTTATAGAGGAGATAGCCAAGGAGAAGGGTCTGACCATTGACCTGTCTGGCTTCCAGAAGGAGATGGAAAAACAGAGGGAGAGGGCAAGAAAGCACTTTAAGGTAGAGGCTAAAAAGGTCCTCCCCGTCTATCAGCATCTGAGGGAGATAGGCAAGACCTCCCAGTTCGTTGGCTACGACCATACAGAGTACGAGACCGAGCTCATAGGCATAGTCAGGGGTGAGGAGCTTGCATCTGAGATATACGAAGGACAGGAGGCAGAACTCCTTCTTAAGGAGACTCCCTTCTACGCTGAGAGGGGAGGACAGGTGGGGGACACGGGAATAATTGAGACCGACAGAGCTCTTTTTAAAGTAGAGGATACTCAGAGCCCCGTTGAGGGCGTTGTACTGCACAGAGGCAGACTCCTTAAGGGAAGCCTGCGGGTCGGTGATAGAGTTATGGCAAGGGTAGATAAGGAGAGGAGGGAGGACATAAAGAGGAACCACACCGCTACCCACCTGCTTCATGCAGCCCTGAGGAACGTCCTCGGAGAGCACGTCAGACAGGCAGGCTCCCTTGTCGCGGACAGGTACCTTCGCTTTGACTTCACTCACTTTGATGCGCTCACGAGGGAGGAGCTGAAGGAGATTGAGGCACTCGTGAACGAAAAGATAAGGGAGAACATGCCCGTTCAGGTGAGAGAGATGGAGTATCAGGAGGCGATAAAGAGCGGGGCTGTGGCAATATTTGAGGAGAAGTACGGCGACAGGGTCAGGGTTATATCCGCCGGAGACTTCTCAAGGGAGCTCTGCGGAGGGACCCATGTATCAAGGACTGGTGACATAGGCTACTTCAAGATAATCTCCGAGTCCTCCGTAGGTGCGGGGGTCAGAAGGCTCGTTGCCCAGACAGGGAGGTGGGCTGTTGATAGCGCCTTTGAGGAGCACGCCCTCCTTGAGGATATAGGGCAGTCCCTCAACGCCAAGCGGGAAGAGATACTCCAGAGGATAGATTCCCTCAAGGAGGAGTTGAGGGAAAAGGACAGGGAGATAGCCCGCCTGAAGCAGGAGCTCCTCAACTCTCAGATAGAGAGCTCCGTGAGGAGAGAGGATATCGGAGATTACACACTCTTCTGGGGAAGGTTCAGGGACGTCGGCGCTCAGGAGCTGAGGAACCTTGCGGACATGCTCAGACACAAGACGGGAAGGGATGTGGTCTTTCTTGTCTCCGAGAAGGACGGGAAGGTAACAACGGTCGTTGCCCTCTCAAAGGAGCTCACAGGAAGGCTCAAGGCTAACGAACTTATTAAAGAGCTTGGAAAGGCTCTGAAGGGAGGAGGTGGAGGAAGGGAAGATATGGCACAGGGCGGTGGAAGTGACCCTTCGGGTGTTGACAGGGCTGTTAAAATATTAAGGGATAAGCTGAAGGAGCTTTCAGGAGGTTGAGCGTGAGAAGAAAGATAGCCATTGCCGGAGCTCTCTTTGCTGGAACTTTAATGCTCGCTTCCTGTGAAAAGAAGGAGACTAAGGAAGAGAAGCCCAAAGAGGAAAAGGTTAAGAAGAAGGAGATAGCGAAGGTACCGAAGGGTGGCGCCTATGCTTTAGCTGACAGCAAGGGCTGTTTTGCCTGCCACGATATAAACAGGAAAAAGGTTGGACCCGCCTACGTAGAGGTAGCCAAGAGGTATGCGGGGAAAGAGGATGCGGTTGAAGAGCTTGTAAGGAGCATAACAAAGGGGAGCATGGGAAAGTGGGGTAGCATACCCATGACCCCCCAGCCCGTTTCTAAGGAAGAGGCTGAGAAGTTGGCTCGGTGGATACTATCCCTCAAATAAGCTCCCTCTTGACCCTGCTTGATACGTTGCACATCAGCTCGTAGGGTATGGTTCCCGCTTCCCTTGCCAGATCACCGAAGGTTCTCTCCTTCCCCACAACCGTGACCCAGTCTCCTACCTTTGCCCGGGTTCCCTCAAGACCGACGACCGTCATGTCCATCGTTATGTTTCCCAGTATGGGTAGCCTTGAACTCCCGTAGAGAAGGTACCCCCTGTTTGACAGGCTCTTCATAAGTCCGTCCGCATAGCCGAAGGCTACAACGCCTATCTTCATGGGCTCGGGAGCTACAAAGGTCCTCCCGTAGGATATCGGATGTCCCTTAGGCACTTCTTTGACAGAGATTAGCCTTGTGAGTATGCTGACCGCGGATTCCAGATTTATCGGGTAATCCCTGAGGGGTCTCTCTCCGTAGAGGGCTAAGCCTACCCTTACGTGGGTTGTGAAGGGGACTCTGTAAATGAGACCTGCGGAGCTCTCAAGATGGACCTTGAGTCCCCTTCCCCTGTATCTGCTAACTATCCTTGAGAACCTGCTTATCTGCTCGGTGGAGAACTCCCTGTCCGCGGGAGAGGAGAGGTGACTCATGATACCCGTTATCCTCGGATCCTCAATGATCTCTTCAATGAAGCCCAGCCTTCCCATCCCGGTATCGTAGTTGACGTGGAACTTTATATCCTCCTTACCTATGACTTTGAGGTGTTCCGGGTCGGAGACGACGGGCGTCAGCCCGTACTCCTTTACAGCCTCTATCTCCTCTGGGAGAACTCCCCCGAGGATGAGTATCTCCTCCTTTATTCCGAGCTCCCTTAGAAAAACTCCTTCCTCGGTGCAGGCTACCGCGAAGGCTTCTACCTCCTCCAGTTCCCTCAGGAGAGGTGCCACGAACCTGACACCCATACCGTAGGCATCGGACTTTACAACAGCTATTATCTTCTTGCCAGAGAATCTGTAGATCTCTCTTACGTTGTGCCTCACCGCGGAGCGGTCTATCCTGAGAACCGATCTGCATCCAAGACAGGTGCCTTCTTTTGTGATCACATTACAATTATAGTGTGGTGAAGGAAATAGGGATAATCGGCTTAGGGAGGATGGGGCTCGGTATAGGGAGGAGGCTCGTCCGTAAGGGCTGGAGGGTTCTCGGCTACGACAGGAGTGAGGACTCCCTGAGAAGGGCGGAGGAGGGAGGAATAGAGTCTTTTGACGATGTTGGATTTCTCTGCGGTGAGTTCTCGGACAGAAGACTGCTCTGGATAATGGTTCCCCACGTGGCTGTGGACGACGTCCTCTCCTCTCTCAAGTCTGAGCTCTTTGAAGGGGATATCGTTATAGACGGCGGGAACTCCTTCTACAAAGACTCTATCAGGAGGTTCGGAGAGCTCTCCTCCATCGGTGTCCACTTTCTTGACGTGGGTGTGAGCGGTGGTGTGTGGGGAGAGGAGCAGGGCTACTGCCTCATGGTGGGCGGTGAGGAAGAGGTCTTCAGAGAGATAGAGGGGCTCTTTAAGGACCTCTCCTACGGAGGGGATGGGTATGCCTACATGGGAAAGCCCGGGAGCGGGCACTTTGTGAAGATGGTTCACAACGGGATTGAGTATGGGATGATGCAGGCTATAGCGGAGGGCTTTGAGCTCATGAAGGAGAGCGAATACGACCTCAACTTAGAGGAAGTTGCAAGGGTCTATACGAGGGGGAGCGTAATAAGGTCCTGGCTGATGGAGCTGACCCACAGGGCTCTTAAGGACTTTCAGGGGCTTGAGGGTCTGGAACCCGTGGTTGAGGACTCGGGAGAGGGCAGGTGGACGGTCCAGACCGCCGCCCAGCTCGGTGTTCCCCTCTGGGTGATAAGCGATGCCCTCTGGAACAGGTTCAGATCAAGGCAAACCGACTCCTTCAGGGATAGGCTCCTTTCCGCACTGCGATATGAGTTCGGCAGGCATGAGGTAAAGAGAAAGGATGACTAATCCCATAGCCTTCTTCATATTCGGGGGGACCGGAGATCTCGCCCGCAGGAAGCTCTACCCTGTTCTGAGCAAGCTCCTTAAAGAGGGGAAGCTGAAGGAACTTAAAGCTGTCTATGCTCTGGGAAGGAGCGAGGAGAAGATAAGGGATTACATCACAAGATTTGGAGATAACCTTCTGAAGGTTTTTCGCTTCCTCCCGCTTGACGTCTCCAAGAAAGAAAACTACAGGAAACTCGCCAGAGAGATAGAAAGTCTGCCCGATACGGAGCTGATATTTTACTTAGCCCTGCCTCCCCAGCTCTTTGAGCAGGCTATACTCAATCTCGGTTCAACCCTCAGGAGGTTCTCCAATCCCCGTAAAATAGTGGTGGAAAAGCCCTTCGGCTTTGACCTTGAGTCCGCAAAGAGGCTCAACTTCCAGCTCAAGCGCTACTTCACAGAGAAGGAGATATACAGGATAGACCACTTCCTCGGTAAGGCTCCCATCCAGAACATACTCTCGGTTCGCTTCTCCAACTACATCTTTGAAGGTATATGGAACAAGAACTTCATAGACAACATCCAGATATCCGCCCTTGAGGAGATCGGACTGGAGGGAAGGGCGAGCTACTACGACAGGGTAGGTGCCCTGAGGGACATGGTTCAGAACCACCTCCTCCAGATACTTTCCTTTATCGCGATGGAACCACCTGCCCTCATGGACCCCGAGAGGGTCAGGGATGAGAAGGTCAAGGTGCTTTCTTCAATAAGGAGGTTTTCGGTCTCTGAAGTGGACCGCTACGCGGTGAGGGGAAGGTACAGGGGGTATATAGAGGAGCTGGGAAGGGAGTCAAGAACGGAGACCTTCGTAGCCCTGAAGCTCTTCATAGACAACTTCCGATGGGAGGGAGTTCCCTTCTATCTGAGAACTGGGAAGAGGCTCAAGGAGAAGATAACCCAGGTTGTTGTTGTGTTTAAAGAAGTTCCTGGAAACTTCGGTCGCATCCTCGGGTGTATGCCGGCGAGCAACAAGTTCCTCTTTGAGATAGCTCCCGGGAGCAGGGTGCGATTCTTCTTTGAGATGGCACCTCCCGAAGGCTTCTTAGCCTGCCCCGTTGAAAGGAGTATGGAGATTGACCTTTCCCCCAACCTGCCCGAGGCTTACGAGACCCTGATTGAGGACATAGTTAAGGGGGACCAGACCCTCTTCATAAGGGAGGACGAATCGGAGCTCGCCTGGGAGATAGTCCAGCCGATCCTTGAGAGGTGGGCTCAGGAAGACTCCATACCGGAGTATGAGCCCGGAAGCTACGGACCCAAGGAGGCGGATAAGCTTATAGAGAGCGATGGAAGGAGGTGGATTCTCCTTTAAGGTGGTGAGCAAAGGGGAAGAAGAGCTCCTCGGAGAGCTCCTTGATCACTTCATCACTTTTGCGAAGGAGACCCTTGAGAGGAAGGGAGTGTTTATGTCAGCCCTCGCAGGGGGGAGAACGCCTGAGGAATTTTACCGCCTCCTTTCCAGAAGCTACGACCTGTGGGAAAAGAGCTACTTCTTCCCGACCGATGAGAGGTTCGTCTCTTCCGAAGATACCCGTAGCAACTACTGGTTTCTGAGGGAGAATCTCGGAGAGAGGGCAAGGCTCTACAGGGTAAAGACGGAGCTTCCCCTCAAGGAAGCCTGCAGGGACTTTGACAGGGCTCTGGAGAAGGCGGGAGCTATGGACTTTACCCTCCTCGGCATGGGGGAGGACGGACACGTAGCCTCAATCTTTCCTGAAAGGGAGTGCAGAGCCTGTGGAAAGAATGCCTGCACCTCAACTTCTCCCGATGGACTTGAGCGTGTGAGCATGAGCCTTGAGTATCTGAACCTCTCCAGGAAAGTTGCCTTCCTCGTTCTCGGCGAGAGGAAGAGGAGAGCCCTTGAGATGCTTCTGAAGGGAGAAAACATACCCGCCACCAGAGTAAGGGGAAGGGAGGAGACCCTTCTCTTCACAGACCTGCTCTAAAACAGGACAACCTCAACCTCATCACCCTTCTTTATTTCCTTCACGCCCTCGTAAACGACCATGTAGGCGTTCGCCTCAACGAGAGAGGTAAGCATGTGGGATTGCTGTTTCTCCAGAGGTTCGCAGAGATACTCACGATCCTCAAACCAAACCCTTGCCCTTGCAAACTCCCTCCTCCTGTCGTCCCTGCGACTGAAGTCCCTCGTAATCTTTGCCTTGACCTTCTTCTTGAAAACATCCCTTGCCCCCATCATCCCCCTTATG
>JALSTO010000198.1 GCA_026983685.1 Aquificaceae bacterium
AACTATCCAGAATATAAAGGAGCTCGTTCAGGCTGCCAAGGAGAAGAATCCTAAGGTTATATTCCACACCGATGCAGCGCCTACCCTCGGGCACTATCCCGTTGACCTTAAGGACTGGGGTGTTGATGCCGCATCCTTCACCGCTCACCTCATGTACGGACCAAAGGGTGTGGGAGCTCTCTGGACGAGGAAGGGTGTAAAAGTAAGACCCCTCATAGAAGGAGGAACCCAGGAAAGAGGTGTGAGGGCTGGAACGGAGAACGTTCCCGGCATAGTTGGCTTCGGTGCTGCAGCGGAGCTCACCATGAAGGAGCTTGAGGACAGGATGACAAGACTCGCCAACTACAGGGACAGGCTCAGGAAGGCTTTTGAGGAGAAGCTTGAGTATATAGAGTTTACGGGGCACCCTACCCAGAGACTTCCCCACCATCTCTCCCTTATAGTTCACTTCGTTGAAGGAGAGGCGATGCTTCTCAGGTGTGACCTCATGGGTATAGAGACCGCATCGGGTTCAGCCTGCGTCTCCCTTGCCCTGAAGCAGTCTCACGTCCTCTTCGCCATAGGTGTTCCCAAGGAGGTATCCAACGGCTCAATAGTCTTCAGCTTCGGAAGGGAGAACACCGAGGAGGATGTGGAGTATGCCTCTGAGGAGTTCCCCAAGATAGTCAACTGGCTGAGAAGCCTTTCTCCCTTCAATCCCGAAAACTGGGACAAGTACGTTAAATCAAGGGAAGGAGCTCACTGAGGGCTCCGGCTCCCCTTTTCCCTTTTTAGGATACAGCAGAAGGGCTTCAGCTTGACCTCAAGCCTGTTTAAAGACTCGGACAGACTCCTCCCGTTCTTAGGGTTCCTAAGTTTTCTATCAATCTCAAGCAGAGGGACGAGGACGAAATCCCTCTCCTCAAGATGGGGATGGGGAATTTTGAGCTCTTCACTATCAATGACCTCGTTCCCATACAGGAGAATGTCTATGTCTATCTCCCTCGGTCCCCAGCGAAACCTCTCCCTTCTGCCAACAGCCCTCTCTATCTCCTTGAGCATCTTCAATAGTTCTTCGGGAGGGATGTCTGTCCAGAGCTCAAGGACGCAGTTAAGGAAAGGAGGCTGTTCCTCGACACCCCAGGGCTCGCTCTCGTAGACGGTAGATATAGCTCTTACCTCTCCAAGCTCGGAGATTCTATCCATGGCTGAGAGCAGGTAGCCTAATCTATCACCCAAGTTGCTTCCAAGACCTAAGAAGACCCTTTTCCTTGACCTCATCCTTTAAAGGCTTAAATTTAATGCAACTTCACGGAAGGAGCAGGGCATGACACTACCCAAGCTTAAGATAAGACACATCGTCGCTGACATACCCATAATTCAGGGTGGAATGGGTGTGGGTATATCCTGGGAGAACCTCGCCGGTGCTGTCGCAAGAGAAGGTGCGATAGGTGTCATATCCGCTGTTGGAACCGGGTACAGGCACCCCGACCTTGTAAAGAGGGACAAGTTCGGAAGACCTGTGAACTCTGAGAATACCCACAGCAAGGAGGCTCTTACGAGGATAATAAGGGACGCAAAGGAGATATCGGGCGGAAAGGGAGCGATAGGCGTTAACATCCTCTCCGCGATAACCGACTATGGAAGGGTTGCAAGGGACGCAGCTGAAGCCGGTGCGGACCTCATAATATCTGGTGCTGGACTCCCTTTATCACTGCCCCAGTACGTTGAGGGGTACGAAGTCGCTCTTGTTCCTATAGTTTCCTCCGCGAGGGCGCTCAACCTCATATGTAAGACCTGGAAGAGAAGGTACGATAGGCTCCCCGATGCGGTAGTGCTGGAGGGTCCCAAATCGGGAGGACATCAGGGCTTCAAGTACGAGGACTGTTTCAAACCCGAGTATCAGCTGGAGAACCTCCTTCCGGAGGTATTAGAAGAGGCGAAAAAGTGGGGAGATATCCCGGTCATAGTTGCTGGAGGTGTATGGAGCTACGAGGACATAAAGTGGTACATGGAAAGGGGTGCTGCGGGAGTCCAGATGGCTACCCGCTTCGTTGCTACCCACGAATGCGACGCTCCCCTCATATACAAGGAGGTGGTCCTCAGCGCGGAGGAAGAGGACATAATACTGCTCAAGTCTCCCGTTGGCTACCCCCTGAGGGTTATAAAGACGCCTTTCATAGAGAGACTCCTCGCCGGGGTAAACGGCTGGAAGGGATGCGTTTCTAACTGTGTTACTCCCTGCAACAGGGGTGAGGAGGCTAAGAAG
>JALSTO010000199.1 GCA_026983685.1 Aquificaceae bacterium
CTTGAGGGCAAACGTGACCGCCAAATGCTACGGCGGTGATGTGACGAGAAAGAAGAAGCTCCTTGAAAAGCAGAAGGAAGGAAAGAAACGTATGAAGCAGTTCGGAAACGTCTCCCTTCCGCAGGAGGCATTCCTGAGCGTTCTTAGTGTAGAATAGGAGCATTATGGGGGGTAAGGACCGCTATATCAACATCTTGATAGTTGGGTACGGAGGGAAGAAAGCAAAAAGCTACAGAGTAAACACCCGCTTCCTAAAGGGTGCCCTTCTCTCCTCCGGGATATTCCTGGCGGGGCTCTTGAGCTTCTCGGTATTCTCCATAGTTGAGAACAGGTCCCTTAAAAACGAGCTCGCAGAGCTTAAGAGGGAAAGGGACAGCCTTCAGACCCTGCTCGCTAAGGAGCAGGAGAGGAACAGTTACCTTCAGCAGTTTAAGGAGAAGGTCAAGGTACTGGAGGGGAAGCTCGTTACCATAGACAAGTTCCTAAGAAGGAAGGGGATAAAGAGGGTGCCCAGCGGTGTTGGTGGTGGTGCTAAGAGGGTTGATATACTTGACGTTGAGTACATTGACTTCCTTCACAAAGAGGCGGACAAGTTTCGTAAGTACCTGAGCAGGGTACCCCTTGGACCCCCCGTATGGGGAAGGATAACCTCAAGGTACGGCTACAGGATAGACCCTTTTACGGGGAAGTACGAGTTTCATCAAGGTGTTGATATAAAGGCTCCCTACGGCACCAGAGTCAGGGCAACCGCTGACGGAAAGGTTATCTACGCTGGGTGGAAGTCTGGTTACGGTAAGGTGGTAATCCTAAGGCATGCCTACGGCTTCAGGACTATGTACGCCCACCTTTCAAGGGTAAAGGTCAGGGCTGGTCAGTGGGTCAGGTCGGGTGATGTTGTGGGCTATGTTGGTTCTACGGGAAGGTCAACGGGTCCCCACGTCCACTATGAGGTGTGGAGGTATTCAAAGCGTGAGAATCCAATAAAATACATGTATGTGAGGTGGTGATCATGTTTGGAGGAAAGAAGAAGAGTATAGAGGAGATTGAAGCGGGGGATGTCAACACTCTGATAGGCGAAGGATGCTTCTTTGAAGGCAACCTGAACCTCTCAACAGCAACGAGGATAGACGGAAAGGTCAAGGGGAATATCCACAGCGAGGGGATGCTCATAATAGGCGAGTCGGGAAGCGTTGAGGGTGATATAAACTGCACCGAGGTTCTTATACACGGAACAGTGAGAGGTAACGTCACTGCTCGCAGGATTGAGCTCAGGAGAGGGGCGAGTCTGAGCGGTGATATCAGAACCGATGTCTTCATAATAGAGGAGGGAGCCCTCTACAACGGGCACTGCTCTATGGGCAGCTCTCCTGTTCCCGAGACGGAAGGTATCAGCGTCCCCGATTGATCAGCTCCTTTGCCTTCACGAGCTCAGTTATAACATTGTTTACAGGTGTATCTGCACCGCATCTCCTTCCCAGCTCAGCTATAGCTCCGTTAAGGGAGTCTATCTCCGTTTTGCCCCTCTTTATATCCCTCAACATTGAGGGGTAGTGGGCTGAGGTCGGTGGGATGAGCTCTTCGTAAAAGACCTTCCTGTAGTTTTCTGCCTTTTCCCAGAAGGTTTCAATACCCGCACAGCGGGTCACTTCAAAGACCTCATCAATTATCCTGTCCATGAGATTCCTCGTGTGAGGATTCTTCGCAAGGGTTCCGTAGTTAACCTCAAGCAGGGCTCCGAGAGGGTTCAGGGCGCAGTTGTAAATTATCTTGTCCCAGAGGTACTTATAGACTTCCCTCTCGTAGCGGGTGGGTATCCCAGCATCGGTAAAGCTTCGGGCGAGCTTCTTCAGCTTTTCCTCCGAAAGTTTCCCAGAAGGGTCTCCTATAACGACGTCGTCTGCAGATACCGTTATCCTTATGTGCCCTGGGGAGATGAGCTCTGAACCAAATATCACCCTTGCAAGGATGACCTTCCCTTCTCCATAAAGCCCGACAGCCTTCTCGTAGTTTCCATAGCCGTTCTGAGCTATCATCAGGAGGGTGTCCTCTCCCACGATTCCCTTCACACTCCTGAGAGCTTCCTCCGTGTCGTAGGACTTGACCGATACAATTATCAGCTCGGGTGTAAAGGGTAGCTCTTTGGGACCTTCAACGGTTTTCACAGGCACCTCAAACTCCCCCCATATGCCCTCAACCCTCATGCTTTCAATTTTCCTTCCCCTCTTGGTAAGACCGAAGGCATAATGC
>JALSTO010000200.1 GCA_026983685.1 Aquificaceae bacterium
TTCCTCGTCTCTTATAGAGCCTCCTGGCTGGATAACCGCAGTGATCCCCGCCTCGTGGGCTACGTCTATGGAGTCTCTGAAGGGAAAGAAGGCTTCCGAAGCCAGAACCGCACCTCTCAGGTCAAAGCCGTGCCTGTGAGCCTTCTCAATCGCACACCTGAGGCTATCAACCCTTGAGACCTGCCCCGAGCCTATGCCGAGGGTTCTCCCTTCCTTCGCTATCACAACCGCGTTTGACTTGACATACTTGCACACCTTCCAGGCAAAGAGGAGGTCCTTCATCTCCTCTGGGGTGGGTTCCCTTTCGCTCACCACCTTGAGCTCGGAGTAAAGTTTGGTGTCCTCATCCTGCAGGAGGAAGCCTCCGCTTATCTTCTTTATGTCGTAAGTATAGCTCATGCCGAGGAACCTTATTACTCTGAGGTTCTTTTTCTTTCTCAGCTCTCTGAGGGCTTCTTCGTCGTACTCGGGAGCTATTACGACTTCAAGGAACATCGTAGTCAGCTCCCTTGCGAGCTCACCATCAACCCTGTCGTTGAAGGCAACTATACCGCCGAAGGCGGACTGGGGGTCCGTCTCCTTCGCCATTAAAAAGGCTTCTTTCAGGTTGCCTGCTGTTGCCACCCCGCAGGGGTTGTTATGTTTAACAATAACGCAGAGGGGCTTGTCTGGAAACTCAAGGGCTATCCTGACAGCGGAGTCCGAGTCAAGGTAGTTGTTAAAGGACATCTCCTTCCCCTGAAGGACTTGAGCCTTAGCCATACCTATGTTCTCAAAGGGGTTGAGATAAAGAAAGCCTTTCTGGTGGGGGTTCTCGCCGTATCTGAGCTTTGAGCTGAGCCTCATGGGTATGGAAAGCTCCTTGCCCTCTTCCTCTATCCCGAAGATAGACTTGAGAGCGTTGGATATGACGCTGTCGTAGTAGGCTGTGTGGGAAAAGGCTTTCCAGGACAGATAAGCCCTGTCCTTCCTTGTGAGGTTCCCCTCTCTGAGCTTCTGGGCAACCCAGCTGTAGTCTTCGGGGTCAACGATTACGGTAACGCGAAAGAAGTTCTTAGCTGCAGACCTTATGAGGGACGGTCCCCCTATGTCTATGAACTCCATGAGCTCCTCTTCTGAGAGATCCTCTTTCATCATCTCCTCAAAGGGGTACAGGTTAACGACCACGACGTCAACGGGCACTATGCCGAGCTCCTCTATCTCCTCCCTGTCCTTATCAACCCACTCTCTGTAGAGTATGCCCCCATGTATTACGGGGTGGAGGCTCTTTACCCTTCCGTCAAGTATCTCTGGAAAGCCCGTTATCTTCGCTATCTCCTCGGTATGTATGCCGTGCTTCCTAAGGTAGTTCGCGGTTCCTCCTGTGGAGAGTATCTCGTACCCGAGCTCCGCGAGGGTCCTTGCAAGCTCCTCAACACCTTCTTTCCTGTAAACGGATATTACCGCCCTCATGCTTCTATTATACTTATTGGAGTATGCTCAGAAGCTTCCTCTACAACATATTGGAGAACGACCGCTCGCGCCATTTCATCCTTTACCAGAGCTTCTCCTTCAGCCTTCTCATCCTTTCGGTTGTCTTCGGCATCTACGATGAGCTCAAGGGCTTTCACTCGGAGCTCCACCCCTTCATAGCGAGACTTGAGATCCTCGTGTCTGTAGTTATAGCCTTTGAGTATGTCGGCAGGTTCATTCTTGCCCGGAAGAAGCTGGAGTACATGATAAGTCCTCTTTCAATAGTTGACCTGATAGCCATAATCCCCTACCTACAGCCCTTCAGACTCCTGAGGTTCTTCGTGATAGGGGCAAGGCTTTTGAGGATAGCTTACAGGTACAGGCACTTTGCAAAGGGACTTTCTTTCATATTCAGGAGTATATCCTTTGAATTCTACTTCCTGCTCTCGCTCTTTGTAATCTTCTTCATATCCTCCCTCGTGATAATGTACTCTGTAGAGAGGGGTGCAGGGAACCCCTATGTAAAGAGCTTCTTTGACGCATTCTACCTCGTTGTAATAACGATGACAACCGTCGGGTACGGTGATATCGTGCCCGTGAGCAGGGAGGGGAAGGTTCTTGCGATGCTACTCGGAGCAGGTGGGCTCTTCCTATTCTCGCTCTCAATAGCGACAATAAGTGCGGGCTTTTTTAACTACGTGCAGATGCTGAAAATGGGTATGATAAGCTTCAAGGATATGAAGGATCACATAGTTATATGTGGTTGGAATGAGACTGCA
>JALSTO010000201.1 GCA_026983685.1 Aquificaceae bacterium
AGAGGAAATTCTCAGGAAGGTAGGAGCTACAATCCCAGAGGGATTAAACATATATGTATCGGTTAGGCATGAAGAGCTTCTCAGGAAGTCCAAAGAGGTCCTTGAAAGTTTCAGGGATAGATACAACAGGGAAGAGATGAGCCCCGAGATAGCTATGCTTGACATAAGAGAGGCTGCAGACTATCTGGGTGAGATAGTCGGTCACATAACCACCGAAGATGTCCTGGGCAACATATTTGCGAAATTCTGCATAGGAAAATAAACAGGAGGCAAGCATGCAGGAACTTCAGAAGGTTTACACCCTTGAAGAGCTAAAAAGGATGACACTTCAGGAACTACAGAAGATAGGGAAGGATCTCGGTCTTACGAGAACCACCGGGCTGAAGAAGGAGGAGCTTATTGAGAGGATCCTTGAAGCTCAAGCTAAGGACGGGGGGCTTGTTTTCGTAAAAGGCGTTCTGGAGATACTTCCTGAGGGCTACGGCTTTATGAGAAGTGCCCAGAACAACTACATGCCCAGCTGGGAGGACGTGTACGTAGCTCCTTCCCAGATAAAGAAGTTTGGTCTCAGGACAGGAGACACCATAGTAGGCTTTGCGAGACTTCCAAAGGAGGGGGAGAAATACAAGGCTCTCATAAAGATGGAGGCTGTTAACGGACTTACCGCGGACCCTGAGGTTCTCAGAAACAGACCAGCCTTTGACAGGCTCACGCCCTACCACCCCACGGAGAGGTTCCAGCTGGAATACGACCCCCGTGAGATGTCTACGAGGGTTATAAGTCTCATAGCTCCGATAGGTAAGGGACAGAGGGGTATGATAGTTGCACCTCCCAAGGCTGGTAAGACCGTTCTCCTCCAGAAGATATCAAAGGCTCTCATACAGAACCACCCTGAGGTTCACCTGATAATCCTCCTCATTGATGAAAGACCCGAGGAAGTGACGGAGATGAGAAGGATAGTCGGGAACGGCGCTGAGGTCATAGCCTCCACCTTTGACGAGCCACCTGAGAGACACATGCAGGTTGCTGAGCTTGTGATAGAGAAGGCAAAGAGACTCGTTGAGCTCAAGCAGGACGTTGTGATACTCCTTGATTCAATGACGAGGTTCGCAAGGGCTTCCAACGCTGTAACGCCTCCGACAGGCAGGGTGCTCTCGGGAGGTATTGAGGCAACCGCGCTTCAAAGACCCAAAAAGTTCTTTGGTGCTGCAAGGAACATAGAGGAGGGAGGTTCTCTTACCATAATAGCAACCGCCCTTATTGAGACCGGTTCAAGGATGGACGATGTTATCTATGAGGAGTTCAAGGGAACGGGTAATATGGAGATACACCTTGACAGAAGACTGATGGAGAGGAGGGTCTTCCCGGCGATAAATATAGAGAAATCGGGAACGAGGAAGGAAGAGCTCCTCGTGGAGGAATGGGAGCTCCAGAGAATGTGGGTGCTGAGAAAGTTCCTCTCCACTATGGATGCTGTTGAAGCTATGGAGTTTCTTATTGACAAACTCAAGCGCTTTAAGACGAACAAGGAATTCCTCAAGGCGATGAATGCGTAGTATAATATTTTGCTTCTGAAGCGGAGGTTTGCGATGAAGAAAGGGATACATCCGGAGCTACAACCGACCACCTTCGTGTGCGGATGCGGAAACACCTTTACCCTCCTCTCAACAAAGGGAGGAACGGTTCATATTGAAGTGTGCAATCAGTGTCATCCCTTCTACACCGGGAAGCTAAGGCTCAAGCCCAAGTTTCTGGAGCTTCTCTCCCCCGGTGAAAAGAAGGAAGGTTAATGCTCAGGAAGGAGATACTCAACAAGTTAGAGAAGCTCAGCGACAGGTACAGGAGACTTGAGGAGGAACTCTCTAAGCCCGAAGTTGTAAAGGACCTTAAAAGGTATAAGGAGCTCAGTCGGGAACACAAAGAGCTCTCCGAGATATACGAGACCTATCAGGAGTACAAAAGGTTAGTCAAGGAGCTCAAAGAGGCAAGGGAGCTAACCAAGAGCCCGGAGCCAGAGATAAGAGAGCTTGCCCAAGAGGAAGTTGAGAGGCTTCAGAAGAAGGTAAGCGATCTGGAGGAAAGGTTAAAGCTCCTTCTGGTTCCGAAGGACCCAAACGATTCCAAGAATGTCATCCTTGAGATAAGGGCTGGAACGGGAGGTGAGGAGGCTGCCCTCTTTGTAGCTGACCTTCTGAGGATGTATCAAAAGTATGCGGAGGAC
>JALSTO010000202.1 GCA_026983685.1 Aquificaceae bacterium
TACCTCCAGATGCCATCAGCATAGGTATAGCAGCGGACGGAACGGTCTCCGTATTCAGGCAGGGTGCGACGACCGTTGAGGAAGTCGGAAGGATTGAGCTCGCCAAGTTCATAAACCCTGCGGGTCTCAGAAGGATAGGGAACAACCTCTACGTCCAGACCGATGCATCGGGAGACCCCATAATAGACAACCCGGGAAACCAAGGGCTCGGAACCTTACTGCAGGGCTACCTTGAATCTTCAAACGTAAATATAGTTGAGGAGATGGTAAACTTGATAATTGCCCAGAGGGCATATGAGTTCAACACCAAAGGGATAACCGCTGCTGATGAAATGCTATCTCAGGCAGCTAACCTGCGTCGTTAGCCTTCTCTTACTTTTCCTGAGCACTGGTCTGGCTGAGGTTCTGGATGAGGAAGGTATAAGGAAGCTTGCAGTTCAGGAGCTCAGGAAGACCTTCGGTGATAGGGTAAAACTCAAGGAGATTCACATATTTCTCAGCAGACCCATCCACTACCAGAGGATTGAGAGGAGGTCCCTTAACCTTACAAAAGGCTCCCCGAGGGGAAGCTTCCATATATACCTGAGGACGAAAAAAGGGCTCAGGAGGGTGAGCGCGAGCCTTGATGTGCTCTGGAGATGTGAGGTTCTGGTGGCTACGGAAGAAATACCAAAGGGGGAGAGGCTCTACCCTTGGCAGACAGCTCTTGAGTTGAGATACATGAGCAGGTGTCCGAAGAGTTCAATATCTCAGGAGGAGCTTCTCAACTACGTTGCGTTGAGGCATATACAGAAGGGAGAGCCTATAAGGAAAAGCTATCTTAAGAAGGAACCCCTCGTAAGGAGGGGAGACGAGGTTGATGTTATATTCAGGAGCGGGAATCTTGAGATAGGATTCAGGGGCGAAGCCCTTGATACGGGCTTTTACGGGGACACGGTCAGGGTCAGGTCCCTGAATACGGGCAAGATACTGAGGGGAAGGGTAGTCTCTGAAGGCAGTGTTCTCGTGAGATGATAGATGATATAACGCCGTTATAAGAGGGACTCATAAGAGTATTAGAAATTTTTTATATGATAAATGACATATAGGTCATGATAAAATATCGGGGTCAGGAGGTAAGGAGATGGAAGCTTCAAGAAGGGACTTCATCAACGTAGCCATAGGTGGCATGGGAGTTATAGGAGCCCTAGGGGTTCTTTATCCGATCGTCAAGACCCTCGCTCCGAGCGCAGCCTCCACCACGGAGGCTAAGGTTGAGGTTGATATCAGCAAGGTGCCCGAGCTGGGTGTTAGGGTGACCTCCTACAAGGGCAAGCCTCTCTTTGTCCTCAAGCTTCCCAAGGACCTGACTATTGATAAGTACCAGGTTAAGAAGGAGCAGGTCAACAGTGCGGGGAAGCTCAACTACGACCTTCTCAAGGGACACGATGTCTTTGCTCTGATAGGTGTGTGCACCCACTTAGGTTGTATTCCCCTCTGGAAGCCCGAAGGTAGCGAGTCGGTCAATGCTCCCTATCTCCACTGCCCCTGCCATGGTGGTCTTTATACCCCTTGGGGTGATAACATAGGTGGACCCCCTCCGAGACCTCTCTTTGTGCCACCTCAGAAGCTGGAAGGAAGCAAGCTTGTTGTCGGTGAGCCCGGATTTGTGGATAAGCTCGTTTAAGGGAGGTAGATGAGATGCTAAGGCGCGTGGTTGACTGGATAGACGAAAGGGCACACGTGAGGGACCTTTACAGGGAACAGATGGTTGATTACAAGGTTCCCAAAAACCTTACCTTTCCCTACGTCTTCGGTGTTCTGGCTCTGACCACCTTCGCAATACAGATAATCTCGGGGATAATCCTCATAATGTACTACAAGCCCCTTATAGCCCATGCCTTTGACAGCACCAACTTCACCATAATGAGGGAGATATCCTTCGGATGGCTCTTCAGGCACATACACGCAGCGGGTGCTAACTTCTTCTTAGCCATAGTCTATCTTCACATGTTCACGGGGATTTACTACAACGCCTACAAGAAGCCGAGAGAGCTCGTGTGGATAATAGGCTGGGTCATATTCTTCGTTCTCCTGATGACAGCCCTCTCGGGATACCTGCTCCCTTGGGGACAGCTCTCTTACTGGGGTATGGTGGTCACAACCGAGATACCCATGTCTCTGAAGGAAGCTCCCTTCCTGAAGGGACTGCTCGGTGCTATAGGTGAGACCGTATCCATCTGGATGAAGGGTGGCTACAAGCTTGAGGACCTCGCTCTGGGCAGGTTCTTCGGTCTTCACGTCCTGTTCCTTCCTCTCCTGCTCATGATTCTCGTCGGTATCCACCTCTTCCTCGTCAGAGCTGCGGGCATATCCAACCCCGATGGATATGAGATAGACAAGAAGGCGGAGCCCGAGAAGGTCGTTCCCTTCCATCCTTACATGACCCTCAAAGAGGGTGCCTACGCTATGTGGTACCTCGCCTTGTTTTTCTTCTTTGTTTTCTTCCACATGTCCCACTTCCTGCCTGCGGACAACTTTGAGCCAGCGGACCCGCTCAAAACACCTCCCCACATAGCACCCGAGTGGTACCTGCTGGGCTTTTACGAGATATTCAGGTCAATACCGAGTAAGTTCTGGGGGTTCGTAGCCTTCAACCTCTCCCTCATATTCCTTCTTATACTTCCCTTCCTTGACTTCTCACCGATAAAGAGTGCAAGGCGCAGACCCCTATTCTTCATCATGTTCGTTGTATTCGTGATATCAGCTATTGCCCTTACCATACTTGGGACAATGGCTCCCACACCCACCAACGCAAAGCTCGGTATGTTCTTTACCTTCACAACATTCCTCTTCTTCCTGTCCCTGCCAGTGATTTCCTTCCTTGAGTGGGGATGGTACAAAGCAAAGGGAGGTCAGTCATGAGCACATGGGGATTGATAAAGACTGTTTTTTTCACGGCGCTTACGGTCGTCTTCTTCTTCATTATATGGGTAGAGAATCCCTTCACCCACCATGCGGAGTACGAGATTCCCGAAGAGGCGGAGAAGATAATAAATGACCCAAAGGCTGCGCTTGAAGGTAGAGAGCTCTTCAAACAGAACTGCACCAGCTGTCACTCCCTCAGGTACGACGGTATTTATCTCATGTCTGTGACCGCAAAGCCCGAGTGGTCAAAGATAGAGAAGACTATGGGAAAACCTTTACTTGAGGAGAAGGATGGAAAGATAAGGGTCAAGGGCTACTTCGTTCCAAGGGACGTTTACGAATCGGTTGCTTTTGCTGACCTCCAAGCTCTGAAGGCTTCTTTCGGTAAGATCCCTCCCGACCTCTCTACAATGTACCTTTCAAGGGGTGCGGGCTATCTCTACAACTTCATATCAGATCCACAGAAGGTTCTTCCGGGAACCTCAATGCCCAAGCTCTTCTTCCCCGAATACGACAAAGAAGCTCCCCAGAAAGTTGCCAAGATAGTAGCCTACATGAGGTCCGTGAACGAGCCTCCTCCCGGTGAGAAGGCAAAGAGGGCTCTGATGGGAGTTGTGACCATTGCCTACTTCATAGGCATGGGTGCCCTTCTGTGGCTCTACAGGAAAAAGGTGGTTGCTTCTATGAAGCACTAAAGCTCGGGTGCCCACCCGAGCCTCACCTTCTTAAACTTGACCGTCGCTGTCATGTAGCAGACCCTTCCCTTCTCAATCAGACCGCACTTCCTCAAGAGATCGTTTAGCATGAATATCTTTAAAAAGAGCTTTAGGTTTTTCAGGTCCTTTTCCTTTCCAAGCTCCTTCTTTAGCTCTCCCTCAAACCATGATAGGTTCTCCCTGAACCTTATACCATACTTTATCTGGGCTACATAAGTCTCGTCATCTATTTTGATCATGTTTATAAGTCTTACATCAACCACATCTCCGAACCATCGGTACCTTCCTTCAAGGGCGTTTTTGACATCCTTTATCTGAGGTCTGCTTTCGCAGGACAGGAGCAGGAGGAAGAGAAAGGGTAAAAGCTTTCTTATCATGGTGATTAGTCTAACTTATGTTCGGTGCGGAGGATAAGGAGTTATATTTTCCCTGATGAGGTTTCTGTTTTTGCTTCTGCCCTTCTTATTACTTCTCGGGTGTGAGGTTGGCAAGAAAGAAAGCTACAGAATAGCTGTTTTCATCTCGGGAGAGGGGAGGATGGGGAAAGTAAAGGGCTTTCAGGAAGGTCTTAAGAACCTCGGTCTTGAGAAGGTTGCCTACGACCTCTACGAAGGCGATAACACCCTGAGCAGGATGAGAGAGCTTGCTCAGGAGCTTGCCCTCAGAGAGGAGGAGTACGACCTTATAGCGGTGGGGGGTAGCTTAGAGGCTTACATGATAAAGGAGGCTTCGGGCAAGCTAAAGACTCCCGTTGTGATACTCGGAGGGACGAGCATACTCCAATGGGGACTCACAAAGAGCCTTTCAAACCCTTCTGAGAACATAACCGGAGTTGATAACCTCAACGCGGAGCTGATGGAGAAGAGGGTTGAGCTCTTCACAAAGATGTTTCCCAACATAAAGAAGGTGCTCGTTTTCTGCAACCCCCAGTTTGAGGCATCAAAGAACGCAACTAAGATAACCATAAGGGCAGGAAAGAAGTTCGGTATAAAGGTTGTCCCCCTGAACGTAAAGGACGTAAAGGAGCTTGAGTACATAATCAGCCACATGAAGGAGGACGGCTACAGGGCGATAATAATAACCCCCTGCTTCTACACTGAGAACTTCCTCACAACCTACATACTCCACTACGCCAATTTCCACCAGATACCTGTCTTCTGCCACTCTCCCGGGCTCGTTAAGAAGGGATGCCACGTAGCCTATGGAACATCTGGATACGAACAGGGCTTTCAGGCTGCCCACATAGCCTACAAGATACTCAACGGCACTCCGGTAAAGCACGTTCCCTTTGAAAGGGCTTACTACCCCCGGTTGGCGGTTAACGAGACAGCCCTTACAGAGCTCGGTGTGGGCTACAACAGAGAGTTCTTCACATACGTTGATGAGGTGGTCAAATGAGGCTCTCTCTGAAGGCAAGGGTTATCCTGCTCCTTTCCATACTTACCCTCATACCTATTGCCCTCTTCTTCTACCACAACTCAGCGATGAGGGAGAAGATACTCCAGGACAGGCTCAGGTTCAACAGTCTTTACGCTTCCTCGGTGGTGAGTAGGGTAGAGCTCTTTTTGGAAAGGGTTATGTCCGAGACGAGCTCTCTCGTATATCTTTACAGGAACTTCGGTTTTTCGGAGGAGGAGATAATCTGGAGGGTAACGGGACATGTCAGAGGAATATTTGAAGGGGCGTTTTACTCCCCCGATGGAATACTGATGACATCGGTGAGCAGGGAGTTATCCGAACCGAAGTTTGATAAGTTTGTAGAGCTAAAAAGCTCAAAGAGGATACTCGGCATCCTGTACACCCAGTACAAGGAGCCCTTTCTAAGAATAGTCGTTCCCGACGTTGAGGATGGAGTTCTCAGGGGTTACTTCCTCTTTTCCCTTGACCTTTCCCTCTTCTGGCAGTCGGTTGTGTCCGCAAAACCCTCGCCCAGCGTTGAGGTCTTCCTTGCAGACGAGAAGGGGAACGTCCTTGCCTTCAGCGATATGAGGTTCTCCGAAAGAAGAAGGATACCCTTCCGGAAGGGTCTCTACAGGTCCTCCCTAACTGGCACCGACGTTGTGGGCGTATATACGAAGAGCGAGGACGGAAAGTGGGTAGTCTTCGTTGAAGAGCCTGTCAACACCGTCCTCAAGCCTCTCTACAGCTTCCAGCAGAAGGCTCTCGTTGCGGGCTCTCTCTTCGTTCTGAGCGGGGGCGTTTTTGCCATATTTGTCTTTCTGAGGATATTCAAGCCCCTTGAGAACCTGAAGAACTACATCATCTCTTGGGAGGAGGAGAACATAAGAAAGCCTATTGAGTCCGGGGACGAGGTCAGTGAGCTATCTCAGGCTTTTGAGAACCTGATAAGAAAACTTCAGGAGGAGAGAAAGCTCTACTTCTCTCTCTTTGAGAACACCTTGGACGGAATAGTTGTCTTCAATTCGGAGAAAAGGGTTATAGACGTAAACAGAACTATCCTTGAGCAGTTCGGTATAGATAGAGAGGACATAATAGGCAAGAGGATGTCAGAGCTTATAGGTGAGGATCTTCCCTTCAAAAGTCTCTTCTTCACTGAAAGAAAGGTCAAACTCAAGGAGGAGGTCTTCTGTCAGCTGAGGCAGGAGGTTCTGAAGATTGAAGGAAGTCTATACGTCCTCTGGAGGCTGAGGGACGTATCAAAAGAGAAGGAGCTTAGCATTCTCCTTGAACAGACAGCCAAGCTATCCCTTGCGGGTGAGATAGCCTGCTCGGTAGCCCACCAGATAAACAATCCCCTCGCCTCAATAATGGGCTACTCGGAGAGCCTGCTCTTGAGTGCCAAGGATGAGGAAGTCAGGAAAAAGGCACAGGTGATATTCAAACAGGCTCAGAAGTGTGCGGAGACGGTGAGAAAACTCCTTGACGTCGGCAAACCCTTTGAAGGAAAGCCTGACCATGTAAAGCCTGAGGAGATTACCGTTGAGGCTATAAACATGCTCTCCCCTAAAGCGAAGCGAAAAGGTGTGAGAATTGAGTTTGAGAGCTCCCTTAACGGAGAGAGGATATTCACCTTCCCCTGGCAGATTGAGCAGGTCCTCATAAACATAGTGGACAACGCCATTGATGCGGCTTCGGGAGGTGGTAGGGTTAAAGTCAGTCTCTACAAGGAGGGTTCACGGGTCGTTTGGAGGGTTGAAGACAACGGACACGGTATAGAAAGGGAGGAGCTTGAAAGGATATTCAAGCCCTTTTATACTACAAAGCCCTACGGGACAGGCCTGGGACTCCCTCTTGCGAGGAGGTTTATTGAGAACCTCGGCGGTGAGTTGAAGGTTAGAAGCGAGCCCGGAAGGGGTACGGTTGTTGAAATATACATAGGAGAGGGGAAATGAGGATTCTCGTTGTTGAGGACGATGGGGACTTCAGAGAGCTTCTCGTTGAGCACTTTCAGGGACTTGGCTATCAGGTTGATGGAGCCCCTGACAGAGAAGAAGCCTACGAGCTCCTTGAGGAGAAGGATTACTCCGTTGTACTCCTTGACCTATTCCTTCCCGATGGCAACGGCATGGAGATACTGGAGTGGATAAGGGAGAACTCACCTCTAACGGAGGTTCTCGTAATAACAGGGCACGGGACAATAAAGACCGCAGTTGAGGCTATGAAGCTTGGAGCATACGACTTTCTGACGAAGCCCTGCTCTCTCAGGGAGGTTGAGATAACGGTAAGGAAGGCGCTTGAGTCCAGAGGTATAAAGAGGGAGAACCTACTTTACAGGAAGGAGAAGGACCTTTCCCTTGACTACCTGGGTTTTGTTTTCCAGAGTAAGGCGATGCTTGAGGTGGTGAGTCGGATTGAAAGGATCGCATGCTCGGACTGCCCCGTCCTTATAACGGGAGAGTCGGGTGTGGGAAAGGAGGTTGTGGCAAACCTGATCCATCGCAAGAGTGAAAGGGCTGACAGACCCATGGTATCCCTGAACATCGCCTCAATACCGAAGGAGCTCATGGAGGCTGAGCTCTTTGGCTACGAGAAGGGAGCTTTCACCGGTGCGGACAGAGGAAAGGAAGGCTTCTTTGAGCTTGCGGACGGAAGCACCCTCTTTCTTGATGAGATAGGAGAGATGGAGCTGTCCCTTCAGGCAAAGCTCCTGAGGGTGTTGGAGACCAAAAGGTTTTACAGATTAGGTGGGAGGAGAGAGATAGAGAGCGATGTTAGGGTAATAACCGCTACAAACAGGGACCTGAAGAGGCTCGTCAAGGAGGGAAAGTTCAGGGAAGACCTGTACTACAGACTCAACGTTGTTGAGATAAACATCCCGCCTCTGAGGGAAAGGAAGGAGGATATACTACCTCTCGCCTACCACTTCCTGAACCTCTTCAACAGGAAGTACTCAAAGAGAATAAAAGGATTCTCCGCGGAAGCTGAAGAACAGCTCCTTTCCTACCCATGGTACGGGAATGTGAGGGAGCTTAAGAACATGGTGGAGAGGGCGGTTCTCTTCTGCGATTCTGGTGAGATAGGAACGGAGGACATCTCCTGCCTCTTTACCCATAGAGAAGGTGAGGGCAAGAAGGAGTTCAAGACCATAAAGGACCTGGAGAGAGAGTACATAGTGGAGGTACTCAGACAGGTAAACTTTAACAAGAGAAAAGCCGCCCAGATTTTAGGCATACCCCTCAGGACCTTCTACCGCAAGCTTGAGAGCTACGGTATAAAGTGAGTGCCAATCTGGCAAAGGTATTGCCGATCTGACAAAGGATATCAGGAAGAAATCCAGGGCTCAAAATCCGTAAGTTCTTGACATTCATCGCCTTTCCGTCTTCGGCACGAAATTTGCAACAAAAGCAGTAAAACCAAAGGAGGTAGGAGTTATGGACAGGAGAGATTTCTTTAAGTTCGGAGCAGCGGCAATGTCAGTGCCTATACTCAGCACAGTTGCCTCAGCAAAGAACGTGAGGCTTAGCTTTGACGACCTCAAGAAGGAGGCTAAGGTAAACGTCATATACCATGCGGACTTTCCTCAGGAGAAGAGGTTCAAGACCATGCTCAGGAACATCACCAACCACCTCTCCGTTTACGACTTTGACCCCTTCAAGATAAAGATAGTGGTGGTATCTCACGGAGCGGGTGGAAAGTTCATGCTCAAGGACCTGAGAGGTACCAAGTGGGCTAAGGAGCCCATAGACCAGAAGGCTCTCAGGATAAAGATGGAGGAGCTCCTTCAGTACGGGGTTGAGTTTTACCTCTGTGGTATCACGGTCAAGAGGGCAAAGCTTGCAGGTAAGCTCTACGACTTTGTGAAGATAGTTCCCTCGGGAGTCGGAACCGTTGCCCATCTTCAGACCTTGGGCTATGCCTACATAAAGGTTCAGTAATCTCATAAAGGAGGGGAAGCATGAGGAAGTTAGCTCTCACAGGAGTGGCACTTGGAACTTTGGCCGTTTTTACGCCCGATACCTCCCACGCTATAAGGGTATGGAGTGCCTCAACCCAGCAGTTCCTTGATATCAACTTCCTGATCCAGACCTGGTTCAGGTACCAGAAGATAGACGACAAAAACAGACCTAACTTTATAAAGGCTCCCAGCGGTAACTTTGACACCTCCTTCAGGAGGATAAGATTCAGGCTCGGAGGCAGTTACAACAAGTACTTCAAGTTCAACTTCGTCATGAGGCTCAATAACACCGGAAGAGATGCCTACATAGCTCCCTTTGGGGGACAGCCTCCGGGCTACCTCAGACAGGGAGGACTCCTTGGAGGAAGGAACTTCGCCCTCCACGAGCTTGACTTAAAGTTTGCCCTTCACAACATGTTTGAGTCTAAGGGCTGGATAATTGACGCTCACCTTGGTTTCCCCAGAATTCCTCTGGGTAGGGAACAGTATGGAAGGACTGGCTTTGACAACCTTGAGTCCGACAGGACCTTTGCCACTCTCCGGTGGACCCATCTCACGGTTGCAAACGTTACGGGAAGAGCTTACGGTGGTTTCATCCACGTCAGAAAAGGCAACAAGGCAAAGGGTTTCAGGAGGATAACCTGGGACGGATTCGTAGGTGTCTTTGACGGCTTCAAAGGTATAGAACAACCTTGGGATGAGACAGCGAGGGTAGGAAATACAGGAAGTGTTGATCCTGCCTGCACAAGCGGTACGGCTTTTGCAAAGTGTCTTTCCCAGCTCAGAAGCAATTCAAAGGATTCTTTCCTATACACCTTCAGGACAACCCTTATGCTCGGGAAACCGGAAGGAAAGCCTAAGGGCCTCAATTGGCTTTACAGGGACACCTACCTTGGGAAGAGAAAGGGTATTACCATAGGTCTGTCCTACGCCATGCAGAACAACATAGACCAGGAGCTTATAACTGATGTTCAGGGACCAGCGCCTGGAGTTAAGGGGAATGGTAATCTTCAACCGGGTGCAGGTTCTGTTCAGGTCAGGGTTCCCTATATGATTCTCCCCAATCCAATAGCCGCCTTTAGCAACGTTGCAAACCACCCAGTTGACATGCAGATGTACGGAGCGGACATTGCCATTCACTACGGACCTCTGACGCTCATAGGTGAATTTGGACAGCATCAGTTCAAAGGTGTCTGGCTCTCCAACTCAAATCCGAGTGAGGACTTTAAGAACAAGTGGCTTATCCTCAAAGGTGCTTGGGTTATAAATCCCAGTAGTGTCCATCTATGGGAACCGTATGTCAGCTACTATGAGTGGAATCCTGATATAAAGGAAGCTCCCTGTTCAGGAGGTAATGTCTGTGCTTACGGGGATGCCGCTAACTTCATAAAGAAGAACAAATGGC
>JALSTO010000203.1 GCA_026983685.1 Aquificaceae bacterium
CGAGGGGACTCGAACCCCTGACCTCTGGCGTGTCGGGCCAGCGCTCTCCCAACTGAGCTACGCGCCTTGACCTTAAAAATTATCCGCCAATTCCCTCCCCCAGTCAAGTTATACTAAACCCATGCTAAACGTCTCCTTAGCCCAGATAAACCCTACAGTAGGAGACATAGAGGGAAATCTGAAAAAGATAGAGAGCTTTCTAAAAGAGTGTGAGGAAAAGAGCCACATAGTTGTCTTCCCTGAGCTGGCTCTTTCTGGCTACCCTCCCGAGGACCTTCTTCTGAGAACCGACTTTATAAGGGAGTGTATGTCCGCCCTTGAGGAGCTGAGAAGGAGAACGGAGAAGGTGGAGACACTTCTGGTTGTGGGAACCCCTTATTATGAAGGAGATCTCTACAACAGCCTCGTTGTTCTGTACAGGGGTGAAAGGGTGGGTATATACCACAAGGGCAGGCTTCCCAACTACAGCGTCTTTGACGAGGTCAGGTACTTCAGGGAGGGAGAAAGACCCCTTGTAGTGGAGCTGAACTCCTACAAGATAGGCTTTTCAATATGTGAAGATATCTGGTATCCTGACCACCTTGAGAGGTATGCGGTACTCTCGGGAGCTGAGCTCATAATCAATATAAACGCCTCCCCCTACCACATAGGGAAGCATACCTTCAGGGAAGGTTTCGTCAGAGCGAGGGCTGAAGATAATCTGTGCTTTGTTGTCTATACGAATCTCGTCGGTGGTCAGGACGAGCTCGTCTTTGATGGAAGGAGCATGGTCGTTGATCCCCTCGGAAAGGTCTTGGCAAGGGCAAGAGCCTTTGAGGAAGACCTGCTTACCGTGAGTCTTGATATGGAGATGGTTCGCAGGAGGAGGCTCCTTGACCTGAGATGGAGGAATGCCAGCAAGGAAGTTGAACCCATTGAACCTTCAGCCTCATTGAATTTACCTCAAAAGCCCTACACAGAGCCCCGCCTTGAGGAAAGCCCAACCGACGAGAAGGAGATATACTCAGCCCTCGTTCTCGGAACGAGAGATTACGTCAGGAAAAATGGCTTTGAAAAGGTTGTGCTTGGGCTCTCCGGTGGCATGGACTCTTCGCTAACAGCCTGCATAGCTACCGACGCCCTCGGTTCAGAGAACGTGCTCGGTGTATTCATGCCCTCCCGATTTTCCTCAAGGGAGAGCTACGAGGACGCTAAGGAGCTTTCGGAAAACCTCGGTATAGAGCTTCACACCGTTCCGATAGATGAGGTTTACACCTCCTACTATAATGAACTCATCCCTGTGCTGGGAGAGATTGAGTTTGACACCGCGGATGAAAACATACAGGCAAGGATAAGGGCTAACATACTCTTTTACCTGTCCAACAAGCTCGGACACATGGTTCTATCAACCTCCAACAAGAGCGAGTCCGCAACGGGATACACCACGATATACGGCGATATGTCCGGAGGGTTTGCTCCCCTCAAGGATGTTTACAAGACAACCGTGTACAGGCTCGGTAAGTACAGAAATTCTGTCAGTCCTGCGATACCAGACAGAGTTTTCAAAAAGCCTCCCTCCGCGGAGCTGAGACCTGGTCAAACTGACCAGGACACCCTACCACCTTACGATATCCTTGATCCGATCCTGAAGCTCTACATTGAGGAAAACATGTCTCTTGAAGAGATAGTTGCTCGGGGCTTTGAAAAGGATACAGTCAGTAGGGTTATAAAAATGGTGAGGAAAGCGGAGTACAAGAGGAAGCAGGCTCCCATAGGGGTGAAGATAACACCGAGGGCTTTTGGCAAAGACTGGCGTATGCCTGTGGTAAACAGGTTCTGAGGAGGAGTGTCATGAAGGGCTTTGGAGACTTTGATATAGAGGATATAAAGGAGAGGGTGACAGAGCTTTGCTCTGAGAAGAACCTCCCCCTCAGGGAGGTCTATGTGAGCGCGGACTATCGGGAGGAGATCTATCAGGTTGAGATTGAGCTCTTTAAAGAGTACGAAAGCCTTGAGGAACAGTTGAGGGAAGAGATAGAGGTGGAAGAAGCTCTCAAAGATAGATACGGTGACAGCATATCTGTAAACATAGTCTGTGTTGATGAGGACTGAAGAACTTAACCCCCAACAGCTCAAGGTAGTCAGACATCACGGGAGTCCGCTCCTCGTAATAGCTGGGGCGGGTTCTGGGAAGACAAAGACCTTAGCCCATAAGGTTGAGTTCATCCTTGAGGAG
>JALSTO010000204.1 GCA_026983685.1 Aquificaceae bacterium
AGACCTTCTCTTTGAGACCATTCGCCTGCCGTCCCCATACCTTTACTGCAAGAGAGAGTTTGGGGAGCTTTCCCAGACCTGTCTTGCTGACCTTGTTATGAAACTTCAGGAGCTTCTGAGGGCACGAAGGGACGTTGTGGCGGTTGTTCTTGAGAGCGGTATTCAGGCTGCAGCGGGTATGCTTCCCTACCCGAAAGGTTTTATGAAGGAGGTAAGGGAGCTTACAAGAAAGCACGGCGTCCTACTAATAGTGGACGAGGTGGCTACGGGCTTTGGAAGGACGGGAACTATGTTCTACTGCGAGCAGGAGGGAATAACCCCCGACTTCATGTGCTTGGGGAAAGGCATAACAGGAGGATATCTCCCCCTTGCAGCGACCCTCACCACCGACGAGGTCTTTGAGGCATTCCTCGGAGAGTTCGGAGAGGCTAAGCACTTCTACCACGGGCACACCTACACGGGGAACAACCTCGCCTGTGCGGTCTCATTAGCAAACCTTGAGGTCTTTGAGGAGGAGAAAACCCTTGAAAGGCTAAAACCCAAGATAGAGCTACTCACAGAAAGACTTAAGGAGTTTTGGGATCTTGAGCACGTGGGGGACGTGAGACAGCTGGGCTTCATGGCGGGCATAGAGCTGGTCAAAGATAAAGAAAAGGGCGAGCCCTATCCCTACGGTGAGAGGACGGGCTTTAAGGTTGCAAGGATGTGCTGGGAGAAGGGGGTTTTCCTCAGACCCTTGGGCGATGTCATGGTCCTTATGATGCCCTTGGTGATATCGGAAGAGGATATTAACTACGTTATAGACACTCTCAAGGAGGCTATAGGGAAGCTCTAATTTAGGATTCTTTCAATCAGATGTGCCTTTCTCATTCTCAGGGCTTCCGGTCCGAGGAGGAAGGCTCCGAAGGTTCTCAGTATCCTGTCGTCCATAAGGAAGCCTCCCCTGTTTCCTTCAAGCCTCCTTATTACCTGCCTGCTCTCTCTTTCAGCCCTACCTCTGTCGGAGGGATACCTGTCCCTTGTGATGAGCTCCTCTATCCTTTTCTCAAGGTTTTCTCCGAAGTGGTCCCTCAGGTAGATTAAGAAGTCATCCACTTTACCGCCGGTAGGCGGTGCTTTCAAACCCTCTTCCTGAAGGAGCCTCTTGAGCAGGTTTGCCCTTATATGACCTATGCCCTTTATACCACCGAGAGAAGAAAACTCCTCCGTGAGACCGTACTTTACCGAGTGGGCGAGCCTGATTATCTCCTCGTTGCTCCAGCTTATATCTCCGAAGCTCCTTATGTCTAAGAGAACCCTTATCAGATGCAGGGCGTCCGTTCCTAAGTATGAGAACTCTCCCGGAGGGTGCTGTATGTTCGGATACTTGAAGGTGAGCCCTTCTATGTAGAAGAGGAACTGGTGGGTGTTGTCCCCAAAGCACTCCCCTCCGCAGTGGGCGAGCTTGCTCCTTATGTAAAACTCGTCCTCTGGAAAGCTCTCACCCCTTCTTACAAACTCGTAAAGCCCATCAAAGCGCTTTACAAAGAGCAAGGGTCTTATAACGACAACCTTCTCTAAACCGAGGAGCTTCCTTCGGAGGAACTCCTCGTAGCTAACCGGAGACATTCCCGACCTGACGCAGAAGAGGGCTTTGTCCGAGAGCCTTTTTCCTTCTATGTAGCCTCTCTCTTCAAGCCACTCGTATATCTCATCAATTATTGGGTCTCTGGAGTAGTCTCTGAGGGAGAAGGTCTTTTTCAGGAACCTCCTGAAGTTTTTGCCCTCGTAGAGAAAGCCGATAAGGATGAAGAGGCTGAGAACCTTCTCAAGCTCATCGCTCAGCTCCCCCTCTCCAACACTCCTTTTGAGGTATGGCTCAAACTCACCTTCCATACTGCTCTTTATCTCCTCCTCAAGGACGTGGGGCTTTGCCCCGTAGGGAAGTATGTAAGAAAAGCCCTTATCCTTTATACCCAGCCTTCCCGCCCTTCCCTCCATCTGGAGTATGTCAAGCTGGGATGGGAAGACCTTCCACTTCCCCTCCTTTCTGTCGTAGAAAGCTCTCACACCTATGATCACAACGTCCGCAGGAAGATTCACCCCGTAGGCAAGGGTGTGGGTCGCCACGAGAACGGGAAGCTCCCCCTTTCTGAAGGCCTTCTCTATCTCCTCCCTCTCTTCCTTTGGTATGTCCGCATTGTGGAAGGCGATCTCGGGCTCTTCTCTTT
>JALSTO010000205.1 GCA_026983685.1 Aquificaceae bacterium
CGGTCTGTTACAGTCATCCCTAAAAAGCGAGGGATTGCGACTTTCTGTAGAATGAAGTAGGGAAGGCTTCTGTTAGAGTTACAGTCATCCCTAAAAAGTGAGGGATTGCGACGAGCCCGTTACAATAGGGCGACCGTTTACGGTTAGTTACAGTCATCCCTGAGAGTAAGGGATGCAGTGGCATCTTTTTGGGCATAAAATTTATGTATGTCAGAGCTGGGGAGGGTAAAGCTTCTTCTGTCCGCTGCGGAGAGGATAAGCAAAGAGCAGGATACCGACAGGCTTCTCGTTATGCTCTCCGACCTTGCGAGAGAAGTTCTTGAGGTTGACAGGTGTAGCCTATTTCTCCTTGATAGAGAAAGAAATGAGCTCTGGACCAAGGTTGCCCACGGCGTTGATGAGATAAGGGTCCCTGCGGACAGGGGGATAGTGGGCTGGGTAGCCCAGAAGGGGGAAAGCCTTGTTGTCAACGACGCCTACTCCGACCCGAGGTTTAACCCGGAGGTTGATAAGGAGACAGGGTACAGAACGAGGAACATCCTCGCCATACCCCTCTTTGATAAAAAGGGAGGTATCCTCGGCGTATTTCAGGCTGTCAACAAGCTCAAAGGGAGCTTCACCCATGAAGATGTTGAGCTCTTCACACTGCTCGGAGGCTATGCCTCTTCCGCCATAGAGACATCTATACTTCAGGCGAAGTTAAAGGAGGCATACAGAGAAGCTGTAATGAGACTCTCTTACGCTGCTGAGTACAAGGACCCCGAGACCTACAACCACATAGTAAGGGTTGGTCTCTTCGCGAGGCTCATGGCACAGGAGCTTGGGCTTGACGAAGAGGTGTGCGAGAACATCACGATAGCTGCACCGATGCACGATATAGGCAAGATAGGGATACCCGACGCCATACTCCTTAAAAAGGGCAGGCTCAACGACTGGGAGTGGGAGGTTATGAAGAGACACACCATAATAGGCTACGAGATACTTAAGGACAGCTCAAGCGAGCTCCTCCAGATGGCTTCACTGATAGCCCTTGACCATCACGAGAAGTGGGATGGAACAGGCTATCCTTACGGCAAGAAGGGCAAGGAGATAAGCCTCTGGGGAAGGATAACATCCATAGCGGACGTCTTTGATGCCCTGATGTCAAAGAGACCCTACAAGGAGCCCTGGAGCCTTGAGAGGACTCTGGAGCACATGAAAGGGCTGAGGGAAAAGTCCTTTGACCCAGAACTCGTTGATATATTCATGGACAACATAGACAGGGTTATGGAGATAAGAGAGAAGTACAGGGACGAGTGATTTCTTTTTGTGTTAATATACTAACTGATGGGTCAGTCATTAAGCACAAAGGAAAGGCTCACGCAGGCTGGTAAGAAGGTCATATACAGGAAGGGATACCACAGCACGAGAATTTCAGACATAACCTCCGAGGCGGGGTTAGCCCACGGGACCTTCTACCTTTACTTCAAATCAAAGGAGGAGTTTCTCCTTGAGATGCTCTCAACCATAAGAAAAGAGGTTCTGTCCCTGATAGAAAGAGGTATATCCCTTCTGAAGGGAGGAAAGACCGAGGAAGGTAAGGAGCTTGTCTTCCTCAGGAGCTTTGAGCTCATAGTAAAGGAAAAAGAGCTTGCAAAGATATTCTTTTTTGAGGCGATATGCACAAGCAACTCCTTTCAGGAGTTTTATAAAGAGGGTAAGAGGCTATTCATGGGTAGGCTTGAGGAGGCTCTCCGGCTCCTCGGGATTGAAAACCCAGACCTAAAGGCGGAGATAGTCATCGGCACAGCAAGGCACCTTGTTGAGGAAGCAATACTGAGCAAGAGAGAGGTGATAGATAGATGGAGAGAGGTCTTAAGGGAGCTTGGGCTCTTCTCCTGACCCTCTGCGTGGCTTCCTTTTCCATAACACTGCGGGAGCTGGAGAAGTCAGCGCTCAAGAACTTTCACCAGCTCAAGGTTGAGAGGCTTGAGCAGGAGAAGAAGAAACAGGAAAGGCTTGAAAGGCTGGGCAGGCTCCTACCCCAAATAAACCTTGAAGCCTCTTTCAACCTTTCCAAAAAGCAGAGCTTCACCTTCAACGCTCCTCCCCTTCCGCCTCAGGAGTTCATCTTTCAGAAAGGAAGTTATCCCAAGCTTACCCTTCAGGTAGTTCAAAACCTATTCAACCTCAGGGATTTCAGGCAA
>JALSTO010000206.1 GCA_026983685.1 Aquificaceae bacterium
GTATATGGTAGGCTATCGTTCCCATAGATACCTTGAAGTCTTTGTTGAACTTGCCTTCTTCATTGAGTTTCCAGAGGTACTCGTGGACATCGTAAACCTTCTCTGCCACAGCTTTAGCGTCGGGGTCGTCGGGAAGGAGCAGTGGATACTCATACTTTATCTGGAGGGCGCAGGTGGGTATAGGGACAACTATATCAAAGCCCGCATTAACATAGGGCTTTAACCTTTCCACGTTCCTTTTTGCTTTTTCCCTTGCTGAGTCTATATCCCCTATATCAAAGTAGGGTATTCCACAGCATTCGTGCTCTGTTAGTTCCATGTAAATGTCATTCTTCTCAAACACCCTCACCAGCGCTATCCCCTTCTCAAGGAAGTTGTAATCAAGTAAGCATGTTGAAAAGAGGGCTACCTTTCCGTTCTCTCCCTTAACAGGTCTTCTGTTCTCCTTAAACCAGCTCACAAAGCTCTCTGTGTTGAACTTAGGAAGCTTTGCCCTCTGGTCTATACCCACAAAGTTTTCCAGAAGGACCCTTACGGGTTTTACCTCCATGAGACTGTTCACGAGCCTTGCCTGAGGTCCAACGTTGAGCTTTCCGTTGAGATCCGTATTTACCATCAATTTATCAAATACGCCGGCTCCTTTGCTCTTAAACTTTATGGCTTTGTATCTCAGGGAGAGGTGGGGGAAGTCTATCTTCCACTCATGAGGCGGTGTATAGGGGCACTGGAAGTAGCACTGCTTACAGTGAAAGCAGAGCTCTAAAGGTTTTGCAAGCTCTTCGGTAGTCAGCTTACCAAGGTCGTCATCCTTTGCATCAACCGCATCAAAGAGGGCGGGGAAGGAGGGACAGAAACTTATGCACATCCTACAATCTTTGCATTTGGAGTAAACCCTCTTAGCCTCTTCCCATAGTGCGTTCTCGTCGTAAAACTTGGGGTCTTTGATGTTGAAGTTGAAGTCCTTTACACCACCTATGCCTGATTCATACATAATCTTTCACCTTTAATCTTTACCTTAGTTTTCAGAAGGGGCGGGAGCGCCCCTTACCGATCAGGCTGATGCCTTGTACTGCTCTAAAGCCTTCTGGAATCTTCCTGCGTGGGACTTCTCAGCCCTTGCGAGGGTCTCCATCCACTCCGCTATCTCGTCAAAGCCCTCTTCCCTTGCCACCTTGGCAAAGCCGGGGTACATCTCGGTGTACTCGTAGGTCTCTCCGGCTATTGCGGACTCAAGCATCTCTTCAAGGGAGTTTATGGGCTTCTCAGTTGCGGGATCTACACCGCCGTACTTCCTGAGCATGTCAAGGTGCCCGAAGGCGTGTCCCGTTTCCCCTTCAGCTGTTTCCCTGAATATGTTGGCGACATCTGGGTATCCCTGAATGTCCGCCTGCCTTGCGAAGTAGAGATACCTCCTGTTTGCCTGGGACTCTCCTGCAAAGGCTGCTTTAAGGTTCTCAAGGGTCTTTGTTCCCTGCAAGCTCTTGCTCATGGCTTTCACCTCCTCCTTTGGATTTTATCTATTATTATATGCAAAAAATTTTCAAGAGGCAACAGAGATTTCAGGAACTCGGGAAGTCCTCTTATATACGCCTCTCTATAACCTATCTCCCCCAAGAGGAGGGAGAGGAATCTGTCAAGGGCGTAGCCCTTTCCCATCCTGAAGGCTGTTCTCTGGAACCTGTAAGCCAAGCTCGCTATCCTGCCCGCATATACGAGCTCGGGTATAACCTCTCTCCTGAGGAGTTCCCTGTAGGATGTGAGGGGTGAATCAGGTGAGGTGGAGATGGAGCGGGCCACAAGCTTCGCACTCAGCAGGGCGTAGTATATGCCCTCCCCCAGAAGAGGGTCAACGAGGCTTGCAGCATCACCAACAAGGAGTACCCTACCTCTGCCGAGCTGGGCATCTCCTTCCTTCGTTATGAAGGGTATCATCCAGCCCTTGGGAGGGCTGAACTTTACATCCCTCAAGAGCCTGTGAGAGGAGAGGTAGCCTCTCAAGGTCTCAAGGAGGTTCTCCCTTCCTGTGGTCGCGAGACCAACCGCTATTCCTTCACTTTTCGGGAATATCCAGGCGTAGCCCCTCTTGACCACGCCTATGTCAATTATCACCCTGTCTCTTAGTTTTCCTTCTGTGAAGAGCTCAACGGAGCGGAAGAACTTCTCTTTACGATAGCCGAGTCCTCTC